>DGTJ01000056.1:0-45899 GCA_002393725.1 Prevotella sp. UBA4339
CCATAGATGGTGGGGAACATCAGCGACATGCATCCGCTGACGCAGACAAGACAATATATCCCCAAGCGATTCTGGAATGCTATCACGCCAAGAGTGAATATCATTGCCAGGATGCCGAAGACGGCCAACAGCATTGCGGGCTTCACGTACTTCATAAGGAATGTGGCTATAAAGCGCGAACAGATGAAGAATAGCATGGCATAGATGTTAAACTGCTGTGACAGCACTTCTGCGCTCTGCTCGTCCATCCCCTCTGCCATAAACACCCTGGTGCCGTATTGGATGATGAATGTCCAGCACATAATCTGTGCACCTACGTAGAAGAACTGGGCAATGACGCCTTCCCGGTAATATTTTATTGAGAATATGCGACGTATGGTTACAAGGAAATGAATGTCGTGGTTGGTATCGCCAATCCGTGGCATCTTGGTGAAGCGGATAAGCAGTAGCATCGCCACTATGACGAGACCTATTATAAGGTATGGAGAGATAAGCACGCTGAGGTCGGCATCCTTCAATGCCTCGAACTCTGCATCTCCCAACAGTGCACGCTCGTCACTGCTCATCGGATTCAGCCTGGCTTGTATGAAGTTCATTGCCACAAACATGCCTATGATAGATCCGCATGGATTGAAGCATTGTGCCATGTTGAGGCGGCGGGTGGCTGTCTCTTCCGGGCCCATCGTCAGGATATACGGATTGCACGAAGTCTCGAGGAACGACAGTCCGCAGGTCATGATAAAATATGCTGTCAGGAAGCACCCGTAGATGCCGATGCCCTTTGCCGGGAAGAAGAGCAGGGCTCCTGCGGCATACAGTCCGAGCCCCATGAGCACACCGGCCTTATACGAATACCTGCGGATGAATATGGCTGCAGGGAATGCCATTACGAAATATCCGCCATAGAAGGCTACCTGCACCAGGGCGCCCTCAGTGACGCTCATACGGAAGATTTTAGAGAATGCTTTCACCATAGGATTTGTGATGTCGTTGGCAAACCCCCAGAGGGCGAAGCAGAATGTCACCAGGACAAACGGCAGGAGATAGCTCACGCCGTCTTTAGTGATCAGAGAAGATTGTTGCTTTTGCATACTTTGATGATCATAGTTGTTTTGCAGCTGCAAAGTAACGAAAAAAAATCCAGATATGCAACATTTTGTCGCTGATTGATACATTTTGTAAACTATATGCTACAAATGCATTTGGCTTATTGCCGGATTATTAGTAATTTTGCGGACGAAAGTAAAACCAGAACTTATGATAATGAAAAAGATCAGTATCCGGCTCTTGATAGGTTTGTCACTTGTCATCTGCTATTTCCCAGTAAGTAATGCAACTACCCATACCATTGCCAGTCCTGATGGCAAGGTAGTAGTAACCGTAAGCGACGATGGCGGCAGTGCCAAGTATCAGGTAAACCTCGGTGATAAGATATTCATCAGGGAGTCGCCCCTTGGACTAAAGCTGAATTTCGATGACCTGACAAAAGGGCTGACGATGAAGTCATGCGATATGGGAAAGTTTGAGGACGACTATTTCCTTAAGACCACGAAGCAGAGCCATATCACAGTAAACGCCACTGAGGCTGTGTGCCATTTCGAGAAAGACGGGCGCAGGGCTATGGATGTCATTTTCCGTGTTACCAATCGCGACATAGCCTATCGTTATAAGATATTCCCCAAGAAAGTGAGGGGCGGTGAGACTCTTGCCGGTGTCGTGGAGAGTGAGGCCAGCGGTTTCGTGCTTCCAGAAGGCACTACTACATTCCTCTGTCCGCAGATGATGCCCATGACAGGCTTTGCCCGTACTGCACCAAGTTATGAGACTGCCTATTCTCTCGATGACGAGATGGGAAAGAACGGTTGGGGCGCAGGTTATACTTTCCCTTGTCTCTTCAAGACTCCTTCAGGCTGGGTGCTTATCTCCGAGACGGGCACTGATGGTAATTATGTAGGCTGTCGTCTGCTCAATGAAGGTGGTGCGAGCTACCGTATCGGTTTTCCGCAGCCAGGTGATATGAATGGTATAGGGTCTGTTACTCCAGCGGTATCACTTCCAGCGGCCACGCCCTGGAGGACAATCACTATCGGTGAGACACTTGCTCCTATAGTCGAAACCACTATCGCTAACGACCTCGTGACACCCAAATACAAAGTTTCTAAGGAATATACATACGGTAAGGGCTCTTGGTCGTGGATTATAGGCATGGACCCAAGCTGCAATTTCGACGAGCAGAAACGTTATATAGATTTCTCTGCAGCGATGGGATTCCGTTCTGTGCTTGTCGATGCTCTTTGGGATACCCAGATAGGATATGAGAAGATGGAAGAGCTGGCACGCTATGGCAAAACGAAAGGAGTCGGACTATTCCTTTGGTATAACTCTAACGGCAACTGGAACGATGCCCCTCAGGGTCCTCGCGGCAAGATGGACAAGAGTGCCCCACGCCGTAAGGAAATGGCATGGATGCAGAAAAACGGCATCCTGGGCATTAAAGTTGACTTTTTCGGGGGTGACAAGCAGGCAATGATGCAGTTATATGAAGATATCCTCACTGATGCCAATGACTTCGGTATTCAGGTAATCTTCCATGGTTGTACTCTACCTCGTGGCTGGGAACGTATGTATCCTAACTTCGTGGCTGCTGAGGCAGTGTTGGCATCAGAGAACCTGCATTTCGGACAGGGAGCCTGTGATGCTGAGGCTCAGAATGCATGTATCCACCCGTTCATCCGCAACACCGTAGGTTCCATGGACTTTGGAGGCTCAGCACTTAATAAGCATTATAACAAGGATAATGAGCATGGCACAACACGAAAGACAAGCGATGTGTTCGCCCTTGCTACGGCAGTACTTTTCCAGAGCAGTGTGCAGCACTTCGCCCTGGCTCCCAATAATCTTGAGGATGCTCCGGAGTGGGCTGTACGGTTTATGAAGGATGTTCCGACACTTTGGGATGAAACGCGTTTCATCGACGGATATCCCGGTAAGTACTGTATAATGGCCCGTCGCAGCGGAGATAAGTGGTATGTGGCAGGTGTCACATCAGATGCTACTCCGATGAAATATCTGTCAGGGAAGCTGAAAGTGGGCAAGAATCCGGTGCTCAAACTTGACTCTTTCTTTGACAAAGGCACTAAACCTGCAGTCTTTATAGATTCAGATGCAATTGTAATAGTTGGCGACGCAAAATAGAAGTAACATTCAAACCAGACGACTTATGGATATAAGAAAATCATTACTCATCGTATGCTGTATGGCTTCAGCTGCGGTTAACGCTCAGTACAAGTATCCTTTCCAGAATCCTACGTTATCAAATAAGGAGAGGGTAGAGAACCTTATCTCACTTCTGACTCCAGAGGAAAAGGTAGGGCTGATGATGAACAAGTCTGCATCAGTAGACCGTTTAGGCATCCCTTCCTATAACTGGTGGAGTGAGGCTTGTCATGGTGTCCGTCAGGGTGGATATACGGTTTATCCGCAGCCCATAGGAATGACTGCTGCATTCAGTGAACAGCTATTCTTTGATGTCTTCTCACAAGTGTCGGATGAGGCTCGGGCCAACTGGAACCGTTCTGATCATAACATATTCAATGTACCTCAGGGCGTGACATATTATCCTGGTAATCCTGAGCTGACGTTCTGGTGCCCTAATGTAAATATATTCCGAGACCCGCGCTGGGGCAGAGGTCAGGAAACTTGTGGTGAGGATCCCTACTTGAATGCCGTGTTGGGAGTACAGACGGTACTCGGCATGCAGGGTAATGATAACCGCTATTTCAAGACTCATGCATGTGCTAAGCATTATGCCGTTCACAGTGGTCCGGAGCCTCTGCGCCACTCGATGAATGTAGAGCCCACTAACCGTGACCTCTGGGAGACCTATCTGCCCGCCTTCAAGGCTCTGGTGAAAAAAGGGAATGTACGTGAGGTGATGTGTGCCTATCAGCGCTTTGAGGGTAAGCCCTGTTGTACGAGTGACCGTCTGCTAATAGATATCCTACGCAACAAGTGGGGGTATGACGGGCTGGTGGTGACCGACTGCGATGCCATCAACAATTTCTTTAATCGCGGTCAGCACGAGACACACAAAGATCCCCTCTCTGCCTCTGTCGATGCAGTGCTCAATGGTACTGACCTTGAGTGTGGAAAGGTGTTCATGTCACTTGCCGAAGGACTGAAAAAAGGTCTTATCAAGGAAAGTGACCTCGACGGACATCTACGCAAGACACTCATGGGGCGCTTCGAGTTGGGAATGTTCGACCCTGCGGGCATGCTGCCATGGGCAAAGCTCGGTCCTGACGTCATCAGCAGCGAGAAGCACGACGCCCTTGCCACTCAGGCGGCACGCGAGTCGATGGTGCTACTTGAGAACAGAGGCGACGTGCTTCCTTTCTCAAAGAGTATCCGGACACTTGCCGTTCTCGGACCAAATGCAGATGATGTGAACATGCTCAATGGCAACTATGGAGGCACTCCTACCGCAGCCCATCAGCACTCACTGCTTGACGGAATCAGGGCTGCTGTGCCTGGAGCAAAGATAATATATCAGAAAGCCTGTGAGCTTAATGATGAGTATACCACAGTTCACCATCTGCAGGACTTCAATGATGGAAAAGGCGTCATGGTGGAGTTCTATAATAACAGGGAACTGGAAGGCCGTCCTGCCAAGACAGAGTATTACAACGAACTGAATTTCTCAACTTTCGGTGCCTGGGGATTCGCTCAGGGAGTCAGTCGCGACTCTCTTTCTGTACGCATAAGTGGAAGGTATGTCTCTACTTTTACTGGTGAGATGAAGTATACCTTGATGACAGACAATGGATACGTATTAAAGGTTAATGGCGAAGTGGTAGAAGACGCGAAGGCAGGAGGTCGTCGTGGCTTTGGCTTCCGTCGTAATGTTGAGTATAAGTCATTCCCTGTTGAGGCAGGAAAGAGTTATGATGTAGTTATTGAGTATAGGCACGGCAACGGTCAGTTTGCTATGCTGCGTGGTGATATCTGCGAGCGCAATCTCGTTGATTTCACTGAGTTGGCCAATGAGGTTAAGTCAGCTGATGCCATAATCATTATTGGAGGAATCTCCGCACAGATGGAAGGCGAGGGTGGTGACAAGCAGGACATCGAGTTGCCAAAGGTTCAGCAGATGCTCGTAAAGGCTATGCATGCTACAGGTCGTCCAGTCATCTTCGTAAACTGTTCTGGCTCTGCCATTGCTTTTGGAAGTGTAGAGGGACAGTATGATGCCCTGCTTCAGGCTTGGTATGCAGGTCAGGGAGGTGCAAAGGCACTGGCAGAAGTGCTCTTCGGTGACTATAACCCCGGTGGAAAGCTCCCCGTGACATTCTATCGCTCAAACAGCGACCTGCCCGATTTCCTGGACTACTCAATGAAGAACCGCACATATCGCTATTTTACAGGTGTACCTCAATATGCCTTCGGTTATGGACTCAGCTATTCCACCTTCGATGTCGGCAAGGGTAAACTGTCAGTCAAGTCGATGAAAAAGGATGGTAAGGTAACTGTTACAGCGCCAGTGACAAATACGGGCAAATGCGCAGGAACGGAGACTGTTCAGGTTTACGTGAAGGCTCTCGACGATGCCGGTGCTCCTATCAAGGCCCTGAAAGGTTTCCAGAAACTCTATCTCCAGCCTGGTGAGACAAAGAATGCCAGCATTACTCTCGACGGCGAGGCTTTTGAGTACTATGATGAGATGATTGATGAGCTGTCCGTTAAGTCGGGACGATATCAGATCCTCTATGGTACATCCTCGCTTGATAAGGATCTCAAGTCAATAGAATTTGTCGTAAAGTAATTTGATATGTGTATGAAGAAAATATTAGTATCAGTGTTCTTGGCGCTGGTGGCAGTTATGGCCGTAGCCCAGAACAGAAATGTACTTGATGACTTGAAGGCAGATCCTCGTAAGGCTTACGGCAATGACTACCCATATAAGTTGGTTTCTTCTCCTCAGACTAAGGCCCCGAAGGGCTACAAACCTTTTTATATCAGCCACTACAGCCGTCATGGTTCGAGATATTACTGGAACGAGTTTCTCTATCGGCAACTTGATAATTTGCTAACCACTGCTCATAAGCGTCATCAGCTGACACCTGTAGGAGAAACCTTCTACACAAAGTTTATGGCAGCCAAAGAGGAACTTGTCAACGGAGTTTCAGAACTTACTCAGCTTGGTTGGGAGCAGCATCAGGGTATAGCTCGTAGCATGTACAACACATTTCCTGAGGTGTTCAAGAAAGGTGGTAACGTATTTGCCATCTCTTCGCTCTCTGGCCGTTGTGTACTCAGTATGTCGGCTTTCTGTCAGGAACTTGTGCAGTGTAATCCTAAGATAGAGATACGTGAGCAGTCATCGCGTTCTACCCTCGATGGAGTAGTGCCAGGTGACCGACAGAACCCTGCCAAGCGTGAATTCCCTAAGAGCACGCCTCGCTATGAGAAGAACAAGGATAAGTTCCAGTTTGCCCCGCCGATTCAGCAGGAAGTCGTTTCGCGCGTTTTCACCTCTACCGACAGCCTTCCTGGTGATATGCGCCGTATCGGCAGCAGCCTTGTGGATCTCTATACCACACTTCCGAGCATCGGCCATGAGGGTATGATGGAGGGTATCCTCAGCGACGAAGAGATAGCCTCTCAATGGGAAGGAGCCAACCTCGGCAGCTATTCGTGGGTGTTCGGACCTCGTTATGAGATGATTCCGATTCTGCAGGATATCCTGCGTAAGGCGGAGAATGTCATCAATGGGACTACAGACCGTTTGGCAGACCTCCGTTTCGGACATGACACATGTCTTGGGCCCCTCACTGTGCTGATGGGTATAAATGGTGCAGACATCGATCCGGAAGATCCTAATGAGGTGAAATACTGTTATCAGAACTGGGAAACCTGTATGGCATCGAATATACAGTTAGTGTTCTACCGCAAGAAGGGTTCTGGCGATATCCTCCTGAAGTGTCTGCTCAATGGTGCTGAGGCAACACTGCCCGTGCCGACTTCTCAGGCTCCATATTACAGATGGACGGACTTCCGCGACTATTACACAAAAATCAAAATGTAATAACCAGTTAAAGCTATAAGATTATGAATAAGTTCAGATGCCTGATGGCATTTTTGCTGCTATGCCCCTCAGCGGTAGCGGTTGCAGACGACTATGAGACGATGAATGCGGAGAAGATACAGAACCCCATGCTATGGGCTGATGTGCCTGACCCTGACGTTATCCGGGTGGGAGACACCTTCTACCTCGTTTCTACTACGATGCATCTGATGCCCGGGGCTCCAATCATGAAGTCGAAAGACCTGAAGAACTGGGAGACTGTAGGGTATGTATTCGACAAGTTGACTGATTCTCCGAAATATGACCTTCTGGAGGGAACGGCCTATGGCCGGGGGCAGTGGGCTACGTCGCTTAAGTATCATAACGGCAGGTTCTATGCTCTTCTGGCTCCTAATGAGCGTGGGGCGATGGGCGATACGTATATCTTCTCTGCCGAGAAGGCCGAGGGACCTTGGACTGTCGTTTCACGAATGCGCCATTTCCATGACTGTTCGCTGTTCTTCGACGATGACTCACGGGTATATGTCATATATGGTACGGGCGAGATGATGGAGCTTAAGCCCGACCTCTCCGATGTCATCGAGGGAACACATCAGCAGATATTCCAGCGTGAGGAGGACGAGAAGGGACTCCTTGAAGGCAGTCGTGTGATAAAGCACAACGGCAAGTATTATCTGTTGATGATTTCCCACACCTATGCCCCGGGACGTCATCGCCGTGAGGTATGTTACAGAGCCGATGATATTCACGGACCATGGGAGAAACAGGTGATTCTGGAGAGTGAGTTTGGCGGATTCTCATACGAGGCCCAGGGGACGATAGTTGATACCGAGGATGGCGACTGGTATGGAATAATCTTCCAGGACAGAGGCGGAGTAGGACGTGTGCTTACGGTGATGCCTTGCAGGTGGATCAACGGATGGCCGATGCTGGGCGATGAGAACGGTAAAGTGCCGGAACAGGTGCGCTCCCTGAAGAGCGGAGAACCGAAGACTGGCATTGTTAAGGCAGATGATTTCTCGTCAGACAAACTTGGACTTCACTGGCAGTGGAACCATAATCCGGTAGATGATGCATGGAGCCTCACTGAGCGTCCGGGCTGCCTGCGCCTGAAGACCAGCCGCATAGTGCCGAACATCTATCTTGCACCCAATACTCTGACTCAACGTATGGAGGGTCCGCAGTGCAGTGGAAGTGTTATTATGGATCTCTCTAAGATGAAGGACGGTGACTGTGCGGGACTGGCAGCATTCAATAGTGACACTGGTGCACTGACAATAAAGAAAAAGGGCAAGAAGCTGGTGCTGGAGATGAGTGAGCAGAGTGTGAAACTGACTGAGCGTGAGAAGGCCGTTACAGATTTCAGTGAAAATATCATTGAGAGCGTTGAACTGAAGCAGCATAAGATATGGCTGCGTGTGGATGCTGACTTCCGTCCTGCCGGAGGAAGATTCGGAGGAAAGGATACGGCCACATTCTACTACAGCCTCGACGGAGAACAGTGGACTAAGATCGGTTCTGACTATAAGCTGCGCTTCGACTGGCAGCGATTCTTCATGGGGTCGAAATTCGGCATCTTCTGCTATGCGACAAAGAGAAAAGGCGGCTTCGTGGATGTCGAAGAGTTTATGTATTGTAAAAAGTGATACACGATGTTACATGTTATAAAGTTTTAGAAACATACAGAAACTAAAGTATCATATAAAGTACGTAACTTTGCAGCACGGAAAGGTATATATCAATTTGTTTTTTTATCTGACTAATGATTATGACGCATCGAAGAATCAAAACCGTGCTACTGATAGCACTGACGGTATTACCGCTGTCGAAGATGACAGCTGCCGTCGATCCGAATTTCTACATCTTCCTCTGTTTCGGACAGTCGAACATGGAGGGAGCAGCCCGTCCTGAGGCACAGGATCTGAAAAGTCCGGGGCCACGATTCCTGTGGATGCCCGCTGTGGACTATCCTGCCACCGACAAGCTGCCAGCCCGTAAGATGGGTGAGTGGTGCGAGGCTATCCCCCCGCTCTGTCGTCCTAACACAGGACTGACTCCTGCCGACTGGTTCGGGCGTACGCTCGTCGCTTCACTTCCTGAGAACATCAGGATAGGAGTAATCCATGTGGCTATAGGCGGTATCGATATCAAGGGATTCCTGCCTGACAGTATCGCTGACTATGTGAAGAGGGCCCCAGGCTGGATGAAGGGCATGCTCGAAGCATACGACAACAACCCCTATCAGCGGCTTGTGACTCTCGCTAAGAAGGCTCAGAAGGATGGAGTGATCAAGGGTATCCTTATGCATCAGGGTGAAACGAATACTGGCGACCCGAAGTGGGCGGGGATGGTGCAGCAGGTGTATGACAACCTCTGCGGCGACCTGAATCTGAAGCCTGAGGAGGTGAATCTCTATGCCGGTAACATCGTGCAGGCTGGCGGGCAGGGGGTGTGCTTCGCCTGTAAGAAGCAGATCGACGAACTGCCTAAGACCCTGCACACTGCACAGGTTATCTCTTCAGACGGCTGCAGCAACGGTCCCGACCGTCTGCACTTCGACGCAGCTGGGTATCGCGAACTGGGTTGCCGCTATGGTGAGGCTGTAGCACGATTCTTAGGATATGAGCCAAAGCGCCCGTATATCGAGATGCCGAAGAGGATAGAAGTGCCTGCGGATGCCCGGTTGGCAGAGACTACCGTTCCTGGCAACGACTTCCCGAAAGTAGACAAGGAGGGACGAGCCTATTTCCGCATCCAGGCCCCGGAGGCACGCAAGGTGGTGCTCGACATCTGCAGCAAGAAGTATGATATGCAGCCCGACGGAAAGGGCGGCTGGATGGCTGTCACCGATCCCCTGGTTCGCGGATTCCACTACTATTTCATGAATATCGGGGGTGTGAACTTCATCGACCCTGCCACAGAGACATTCTTCGGATGCAACCGTGAGGCAGGCGGTATCGAGATTCCTGAAGGCCCGGAGGGTGACTACTATCGTCCGCAGCAGGGAGTGCCTACTGGAGAGGTGCGCAGCTTCTACTACTATGCCGAGTCGACTGGGGAGTGGCGTCACGCTATGGTATACACCCCGGCAGAATATGACCTGAAGAAGAATGCCAAGAAGCGCTATCCTGTGCTCTATCTGCAGCATGGCATGGGCGAGGACGAGACCGGCTGGAGCAAGCAGGGCCGTATGCAGCACATTATGGACAATGCCATTGCCGGCGGCAGGGCTGTGCCGATGATCGTTGTAATGGAGAGCGGTGACATCAAGGCTCCCTTCAGGGGAGGAGACAACCGTCAGGGAATGAGTACATACGGCAACTCGTTCTATAAGGTGATGATCAATGACCTGATACCGGCGATAGACCAGAGATACCGTACCTTGACAGACCGCGACCATCGGGCGATGGCAGGACTCTCATGGGGCGGACACCAGACTTTCGATATCGTGCTCAACAATATGGACAAGTTCTCGTACATAGGCACATTCAGCGGGGCAATCTTCGGTCTCGACGTGAAGACTGCATACGACGGGATATTCTGCAATGCCGAAGACTTCAACAAGAAGATACACTACTTCTTCATGATGAGCGGCACCGAGGGTATGGACAAGATGTTTGGCACGAAGAAGCTCGTCGACGACCTCAACGCCTTAGGCATCAATGCTCACTACTATGAGTCGGCAGGTACCGACCATGAGTGGCTCACTTGGCGCAGGGGACTGAATGAATTTATCCCTAACTTGTTCAGGTAAGCGGATATTTAAAATAAAAGTTTCGCATGTACGAGGAGACAACTCCCTGTCTACAAAGAGCAAGCGAGCTTGCGAAAGTTAAATTTAAAACTTTAATACAAACGGATTATGAGGAAAGTATTGTTAGGACTGATGTTGCTCGCAGGCAGCACGTCAATGTTTGCACAGTGGGGGCGTCCTGTAGACTACTCTGCAGGCCCCGGATTGAAAGATGCCTATAAGGATTACTTCACAATCGGTGTGGCTGTCAATCAGACTAATGTGTCGGATGCCGCACAGATTGCAATCATCAAGAAGCAGTTCAACAGCGTCACTGCCGAGAACGACTGGAAGCCAGGTGAGATACATCCGAAAGAGGGCGTCTGGAATTTTGAAAAGGCCGATAAGATAGCCAACTTCTGCCGTGAGAACGGTATAAAGATGCGTGGACACTGCCTGTGCTGGCACTCACAGTTTGCCGACTGGATGTTTACCGACAAGAAGGGCAAGCCTGTGAAGAAGGAGGTGTTCTACCAGCGTCTGCGCGAGCATATCCACACTGTCGTCAACCGCTATAAGGATGTAGTATATGCCTGGGACGTAGTGAACGAGGCAATGGCCGATGACGGTTTTGCAGCTTTCAGGAACCCGTATCGCCAGAGCAAGCACTTCGAGCTCTGTGGTGATGAGTTCATCGCAAAGGCCTTCGAGTTTGCCCGTGAGGCTGATCCGACAGGTATCCTTATCTACAACGACTACAGCTGTGTAGACGAGGGTAAGCGCGAGCGTATCTATAATATGGTGAAGAAGATGAAGGATGCGGGTGTGCCCATCGACGGTATCGGCATGCAGGGGCATTACAACATCTACTTCCCCGACGAGGCTCAGCTGGAGAAGGCCATCGTGCGCTTCAAGGAGATAGTGAAGCACATACACATCACAGAGCTCGACCTGCGTACAAACACAGAGAGTGGCGGACAGCTGCGCTTCTCACGCGGTGAGGCAAAGCCGCAGGCTCCATATATCGCTACACTGCAGGAGGATCAGTACGCACGTCTGTTCAGAGTGTTCCGTAAGCATGCTGACGTCATCGACAATGTCACCTTCTGGAACCTTAGCGACAAGGACTCATGGCTGGGTGTCAACAATCACCCCCTGCCTTTCGATGAGAACTTCAAGGCAAAGCGCTCGCTGCAGATCATCCGCGAATTCGACGATGCACTCGACAAGCGTCAGCCTAAGGAGGACTTCGTCCCCAACAAGCTGAACCAGCCGGGACAGGAGTATCCTATGGTTAACTCTGAGGGGTTTGCACGCTTCCGCGTCGTTGCTCCTGATGCTAAGTCGGTCATCGTAAGTCTCGGACTGGGCGGACGTGGAGGCACGGTCCTGCGCAAGGACAAGGACGGTGTATGGACCGGTACTACAGAGGGCCCGATGGATCCTGGATTCCACTATTATCACCTCACCATCGACGGTGGTGTGTTCAATGATCCTGGCACGCACAACTACTTCGGCTCTTGCCGCTGGGAGAGCGGTATCGAGATCCCTGCTCACGATCAGGACTTCTACGCTTACCGCAAGGATATTCCTCACGGCAATATCCAGCAGGTGACATTCTGGTCGGAGAGTACCGGCAAGATGCAGACCGCCAATGTGTATCTGCCCTACGGCTACGGCAAGGTGGTAAAGGGCAAGCAGGAGCGTTATCCGGTGCTTTACCTACAGCACGGCTGGGGTGAGAACGAGACCAGCTGGCCTAATCAGGGATGTGCGGGACTGATAATGGACAACCTCATTGCCGACGGCAAGATCAAGCCTTTCATTGTGGTGATGGCCTACGGACTGACAAACGACTTCAAGTTCGGTACTATCGGTAAGTTCACTGCCGAGGAGTTTGAGAAGCTGCTTATCGACGAGCTTATTCCACATATCGACAAGAACTTCCTCACCAAGGCCGACAAGTGGAACCGCGCTATGGCTGGCCTCTCTATGGGCGGTATGGAGACGAAGCTCATCACCCTGCGTCGCCCGGAGATGTTCGGATACTGGGGACTGCTCAGCGGTGGTCAGTATGCCCCCGAGGAGATCAAGAATCCAAAGGTTGTGAAGTATATCTTCGAGGGTTGCGGCAGCAAGGAGAATCCTGATGGCATCAACAAGAGTGTAGAGTCGCTGAAGGCAGCCGGCTACAATGCCGAGGGCCTTATCTCTGAGGGCACAGCCCATGAGTTCCTCACATGGCGTCGATGCCTGTATGCAATGGCTCAGAAACTCTTTAAATAATCAGCTAATGATGTAGTTTATGAAATCATTGATGATATTATTACTGTGCGCTCTCGCCACCCAGGCGGGCGCACAGTCTTCGTCTGAGAAGGTGCCGCTGGTGTACTCTGTTGAGAATACCGGAAGCAAGTTTGCCGCTCCTGAGATGCCGGCTGCCGATGCCCTGCCGGAGAGCAGGCAGCTGCCCGACCCGTTGGAGTGGAGTGACGGCAAGGGCAAGGTGAACAGCTTTGCAGAATGGTCGCGCAGGCGTAGCGAGATAGCCCATGAGATACAGCATTATGGCATCGGCACCAAGCCTGCAGTGCCCGACGGTGGAGTGATGGCCCGTATGGCGGGCGATACCCTCTACGTGCATGTCACGGTCAACGGCCGCTCTCTGACGCTGAAGTCTACCATCACTTATCCGAAAGTGGGCAAGGCTCCATATGCTCTTATGATCGGCACGAGCATGCTGGCACTGCCGAGGAAACTCTTCGAGGACCGTCCTGTCGCCATAATGAATTTCCACGAGAAGCAGGTGAACGACTACGGGCAGTGGGGACCTCATCACGAAAGGGGAGAGCACTGCTTCGACCGTCTGTATCCGGAACTGAAGGACAATGGAGCCTATAGCGAGTGGGCCTGGGGACTGAGTCGTATCCTCGACGGTCTGCAGCAGCTGGGCCCTGAGGTCACGAAGATCGACATGAAGCACATCGGTGTCTCAGGCTGCAGCTATGCAGGCAAGATGGCACTCTACTGCGGAGCATTCGATGAGCGTGTGGCCCTTGTCATAGCCCAGGAGCCGGGAGGCGGCGGCGCTGCTGCCTGGCGTGCATCGCGTGAGTCGACGAAGGCAGGTAAGAACCTTGAGGATATCGACAAGACCGACTATCACTGGTTCCTCGAGAGCCAGAAGCAGAACTTTCATGGCGACAGTGTCTATCGTCTGCCTTACGACCAGCATGAGCTGTGTGCGATGGTATGTCCCAGAGCCTTGCTGCTTCTGGGCAATCCCGACTATGAGTGGCTCGCTGACGGCTCCATGCTCGTATCAGCCAAGGCAGCAAAGAAGGTATGGGAGAAGTTCGGCATATCCGACCGCTTCGGCTATTCCATTCAGGGAGGTCACGGCCACTGCCAGCTGCCCGAGATCCAGTTTCCTGAGGTGCAGGCTTTTATCGACAAGTTCCTGCTTGGCAAGGATGCCGACACTAAGGATATCCAAAAAGTTTCAGGATTATGACAAATGACAACAAATATAAAACAATGAAAAAAGTTCTTATTACTATTACATTATGTATCTTAGCACTCTCGGCAGCTGCCAAGCAGCACAGTCTATGGTACGACAAGCCCGCCTCGCACTGGCTTGAGGCACTCCCTGTGGGCAATTCCCATCTTGGTGCTATGGTCTATGGCGGCACCGACGTCGAGGAGATACAGCTTAACGAGGAGACATTCTGGAGCGGCTCGCCCCACGACAACAACAGCCGTGAGGCGAAGGAGTATCTCCAGGCAGTACGCGACTCCATCTTTGCCGGAAAGGAGGAGGCTGCTCATGCCATTATCGACAAGCATTTCATCAAGGGTCCCCATGGGATGAAGTATCTGCCGCTGGGCAGTGTACGTCTGGCCTTCGACTATGGAGGCAAGGCATCTCCCGAAGCCTACCGCAGGGAACTCAGCCTCGCTGATGCCCTTAACATCACGAGCTATAAGGTGAACGGAGTCTCCTACAAGCGCACTGTCTTTGCCTCGCAGGCCGACAATGCTGTCATCGTGCGTATCGAGGCGGGCAAGGCCGGTGCTCTCGCCTTCAACATGTCTTTCGACAGTCAGTTGTCCTCCCTCCAGAGGGTTAGCGGCCATCAGCTCTCCGCTATTGTGGATAATGTGGAGCATGAGGGCATTCCTGCCGGCCTGAAAGCCGAGGCTCGCATCGAGGTGGTCTCCGACGGTGAGGTGGCCGATGGCAGCAGCGATATTACTGTACGCAGCGCTACCACAGCGACGCTCTATATCGTGGCAGCTACCAATTACGTAAACTATCACGACGTCAGCGGCAGTCCTCTTAAGAAGAACGAGAGCCAGCTCTCCGCCCTCCATCAGCAGGGCTATAGCCGTCTGCTCGCCAGTCATCTGCAGCGCTACCGGGCTCAGTATGATCGGGTGTCGCTGCGTCTGGACGCTCGTGGAGGATACAGCAGCCTCCCTACCGACCAGCGCCTTGCCCGGTTCGACGGCTCCGATCTCGGCATGGTGTCGCTGATGATGCAGTATGGCCGCTATCTCCTCATCTCCTCCTCACAGCCGGGCGGACAGCCTGCCAATCTCCAGGGAGTGTGGAACGACAAGATGAATGCACCGTGGGATTCGAAATACACCATCAACATCAATGCCGAGATGAACTACTGGCCGGCACTCATCGGCAACCTTGCCGAGACCCAGCAGCCTCTCTTCTCGATGATTCGCGACCTCAGCGAGACGGGTGCGAAGACAGCACGTGAGATGTATGGCTGTCGCGGATGGGTGGCTCACCACAATACCGACCTGTGGCGCATAGCAGGTCCCGTCGACGGTACCACTTGGGGAATGTTCCCCACGGGGGGAGCTTGGCTCACGACACATATCTGGCAGCACTATCTCTTTACCGGCGACAGGCAGTTCCTCGCAGACTACTACCCTGTGATGAAGGGTGCAGCCGACTTCCTGCTCGACTATATGTGCGAATACCCTGCCGACGGATATATCAGTCAGGCAGCGGGCTGGCTCGTCACCGCGCCTACGGTGTCGCCCGAGCACGGTCCTGTGGGCAAGCGCACCACTGTGGCAGCAGGTACCACGATGGATGTTCAGATAGTCTTCGATGTGCTCTCTGCTACTGCTAAGGCTGCCAAGCTGTTGGGGCAGGACGACTCCTACGTCCAGACCCTCAACACCTGCCTGAGCAAGTTGCCCCCGATGCAGATAGGACGTTACGGTCAGCTTCAGGAGTGGCTTCAGGACGGTGACAATCCCAGCGACGAGCATCGCCACATCTCACATCTCTACGGACTCTATCCCTCCAACCAGATATCGCCTTATTCTCATCCGGAGCTGTTTACTGCGGCAGCCATCACCCTGAAGCAGCGCGGCGATATGGCCACAGGCTGGAGTCTGGGCTGGAAGACCAACTTCTGGGCTCGTATGCTCGACGGCAACCATGCCTATAAGATCATCAAGAACATGCTGAAGCTGTTGCCCGACGACAGGAAGATGCGCGAATATCCTGAAGGCCGCACATACCCCAACCTCTTCGACGCCCATCCTCCCTTCCAGATCGACGGTAACTTTGGCGTCGCTGCCGGTATCTGCGAGATGCTCCTTCAGAGCCACGACGGAGCCGTACATCTCCTGCCCGCCCTTCCCGACGACTGGAAAGAGGGTGAGGTGAAGGGCCTGCGCGCTCGTGGAGGCTTTATCGTCGACATGAGCTGGAGCGACGGAGTCATCTCACAGGCGAAGATACAGTCCACCATCGGTGGTACACTGCGCCTGCGCAGCTATGTACCCCTGAAGGGTAAGGGCCTTAAGCCGGCAAGCGGTCAGTGCCCCAACGAGCTCTTTGCCCCAGCGTCGGTGAGACAGCCGCTGAAATCAGCAGAGCTTACTCGTTTTGAGACGCTTCCGGTAAGGAAAGTCTACGAATATGATTTAGAAACTGTTTCAGGTAGTTATTATATTTGTAACTTCGCGGACAAATGAAACAAATAGCAAAGTAAATGTAACGTATAATAAATAGAGTTATAAAAAATTACCCTACCTTTGCATCAGGAAATTAAAAAGATCTATAAAAAGAATTGTTTTAGTTATATTAGTATTAGTAGTTAGTAGTTTTTTCCACTTCGGGACATCCGAAAAGCGTTTCGACTGTCCCGATGTTGTTTTTAAGAAGAATATGTATTAGAAACCGACGATACAAATGAAACATTACTTATTATCAACTTTAGCGGTGTTCTGTGCTTCCCTTGCAGTATCGGCACAGACACCGCCTTACAAAGACCCGTCTTTAAGTGCCCGTGTGCGTGCTGCCGACCTCTGCAGCCGTCTTACTCTCGAAGAGAAAGCCCAGCTGATGCTTGATGAGAGCCCTGCGATTCCCCGCTTGGGCATCAAGAAGTTCTTCTGGTGGAGCGAGGCTCTTCATGGAGCAGCCAACATGGGTAACGTGACCAACTTCCCCGAGCCTGTGGCGATGGCTTCTTCGTTTAATCCCTTATTATTATATAAGGTGTTCGATGTGGCAAGCACAGAGTTCCGCGCGCAGTATAATCACCGTCTCTATGACCTTGGCGGCGAGGATATGAAGATGCGCAGCCTGTCGGTATGGACCCCAAACGTGAACATCTTCCGCGACCCGCGCTGGGGCAGGGGACAGGAGACCTACGGTGAGGACCCTTATCTGACGTCTGTCATGGGCGATGCCGTCGTGCGTGGTCTGCAGGGCCCCGAGGATTCCAGATACCGTAAGCTCTGGGCATGTGCCAAGCACTATGCTGTGCACAGCGGTCCGGAGTACACCCGTCATAGTGCCAACCTTACCGACGTGCCCGTGCGCGACTTCTGGGAGACGTATATGCCAGCTTTCAAATATCTTGTCACCAAGAGTAAGGTGCGTGAGGTGATGTGCGCCTACCAGCGCCTCGACGATGATCCGTGCTGCGGCTCCAACCGCCTGCTGCAGCAGATCCTGCGCGACGAATGGGGATTCAAGTATCTCGTTGTGAGCGACTGCGGAGCCATAAGCGACTTCTACGACTCGCATAAGAGCTCGTCGTCTCCCGTCCACGCATCCGCCAAGGCCACGCTGGCAGGTACCGACGTCGAGTGCGGCTACGGCTATGCCTATCGCAGCATCCCCGAGGCAGTGCGTCGCGGACTGATCACCGAGCAGGAGGTCGACAAGCACGTCATCCGTCTGCTCGAGGGCCGTTTCGACCTTGGAGAGATGGACGACCCGTCGCTTGTAGAGTGGTCGAAGATTCCCTATTCTGCGATGTCTACGAAGGCATCGGCACAGATAGCCCTCGAGATGGCACGACAGTCGCTTGTGCTGCTTCAGAACCGCAACGGCATCCTGCCGCTGAAGCGCAATGCGGGGAAGATAGCTGTCATCGGTCCCAATGCCGACAATGAGCCGATGATGTGGGGCAACTATAACGGCACTCCCAACCACACCGTCACCATCCTCAGCGGCATCCGCGCAAAGCAGAAGAACGTAGTGTATATCCCCGGCTGCGACCTCACCAACGACAAGGTGATGGAATGCCATATCGCCTCCGACTGTGTAGCACCTGGTGGCAGAAAAGGCATCAAGGGGACGTTCTGGACGAATACCAGTATGGAGGGAAAGCCCTTCACCACAGAATATTACACCAAGCCGGTGAGTGTCACCACCTCAGGCATGCACGTGTTTGCAGCCAACCTTCCCATCGAGGACTTCTCTGCCAAGTACGAGACCACATTCACCGCACGTGAGGCAGGCGAGTATGTCGTCAACGTAGAAGGCACCGGCCATTTCGAGCTCTATATCGACGGCGAGAAGAAGTTCATGCACCATATCTGGCGGGCAACGCCTACCCGCACCGTCCTCAATGCTCAGAAGGGACAGCAGTTCCGTATAGAGGTGCGCTTCCAGACGGTGAAGACCTGGGGAGCATCGATGAAGATCGACGTGGCCCGCGAGTTGCCTATCGACTATCAGGAGACCATCGCCAAGCTTAAGGGCATCGACAGGGTGATCTTCTGCGGAGGCATCTCTCCTGCTCTCGAAGGCGAGGAGATGCCTGTCAACATCGAGGGCTTCAAGGGCGGCGACCGTACCAGCATCGAGCTGCCCAAGGTGCAGCGCGACTTCCTCAAGGCTCTCAAGGCAGCCGGCAAGCAGGTCATCTTCGTCAACTGTTCCGGTTCGGCCATCGCGCTGCTGCCCGAGACTGAGACCTGCGATGCTATCCTTCAGGCCTGGTATGCCGGTCAGGAGGGCGGTACGGCCATTGCCGACGTGCTCTTTGGCGACTATAACCCCTCAGGCAAGCTGCCCGTGACATTCTATAAGACCACCTCGCAGCTCCCCGACTATGAGGACTACTCGATGCGGGGCCGCACTTACCGCTACTTCAGCGATGCCCTCTTCCCCTTCGGCTATGGTCTCTCCTATACGAGTTTTGAAACTGGCGACGCTACTGCTACGGGCACTCCCGGAGAGTCGGACTACAAGCTCTCCATTCCGGTGAAGAATACCGGCAGTCGCAACGGCACGGAGATAGTGCAGCTCTACATCCGTGACCTTTCCGACGCAGAAGGCCCCCTGAAGTCGCTGCGCGGCTTTGCCCGTGTCGACGTGAAGGCAGGTCAGGAGGCAAGAGCCTCTATCAGCCTCTCCCGCGAGAGCTTCGAGTTCTGGGATGCCGCTACCAACACCATGCGCGTGAAGCCTGGTAAGTATGAGATCCTCTACGGCACCAGCTCCCTCGACAGCGACCTGAAGAGGATTGCATGCGAATTACGGTAATCCTCGTGGAGAGTGCCTACGAGGTGTGCAAACCGCTGATGACGAGTCCTGACGTCAGGCTCTTCTTCTGCTATCAGTACGGCAAGGAAGAGGATGTGTCAAAATAGGCACATCCTCTTTCGTTTTCACTTCACGCAGAACACTACTTTTCTGCGGTTATCCTTCGGCCTTACGGCGAAGTGTAGCCATACCGTCGAGCCTCGCACCTCGATGATCAGCTCGTCGAAGTCAGTGCGGGCATTGTCGGCGATGTCGAGCAGTATTACCGCATAGCGCAGCGCCTGCTCCTTGCCCAGGCAGCGGATGTCGGCAGCACAGCCCACGAGGTGGTTGGAGGTGGCAGAGCCGCCAGCCCGCTTGTTCACCTCCCACGAGCGATAGCCTGAGTTGATCACTATCGGGTCGTCGCCCTCGCCGTAGCGCTTGTTCCACTCGTCGCGCAGCATCTCCAGCCACTGGCAGAGGCGCTTGAGGTTCTCGAGAGCTGTCGGTGTAGGGATATTCCCGTCGGCAGTCCTGTGACTCGTCTTTGTCATCTCTCCTAAAGTAAAGTGAGGCGATAAGCGAGAGCCGTCTGACTCGTTCGAATGGCCGAGCATAGCCTCCCCTGGCGAAGCCAAGTGCTCGGAGAGCTTTGTCTGTTTGTCAATTTCCACGTTTGTCATAATCTTATCTTTTCTTTTTTTAACTGCAACACTGCAACGCTGCAACATTATCTTTTCTTTTTATTCACATTGATTGGCGTGCTTTTGGGGAAAGCGATGCTGTAAGCCCTGTCGAGGGCTTTCAGGTCAACTCTGTAAAAGCTGATGCCCGTTTTTACGGCAACGATAGCACGGAGCAATTCACGATGATTACGAGGATAGAGCGAAGGTGCTTGCAACTCATCCCAGCCAGCCTGATCACAGAGATTGCACACCTCCCAGATAAAGTCATCGTTGGCTTCAGCGAGAAACCACGACTTCAAAATGCGACGAATGCAGAACCGCTTGCATTGTCTTGTGAGGAGCTGCCTCGTGCGCTCCAGCTGTAGCCAGAGCTGCACGAAACATGCCTGATTGTTTTGAATATCCATCATACCTTACCTCCAAACTTTTGCTTGTACTCCTCAGTCTTGCAGTACCTGCCGCTCACCTCGTCATAGACGATATAGCCGCGACTCTGCCAACTGCGCAATGTGCCGTCACCACTACCGCTCTTGCCCTGCTGCTGACGCATCTGTCGGTACTGCTCCTTAGTGAACTCATCGGACAGCAACTCCAGCAAATTCTGTGGCCCAGACTGACGCTGAATCTCCACCTCCTCGCGAAGCTCGCGCTCCAATTGTTGACCAAAATATAACATTTTGCACCATAAATTATACTGCTGAGTCCACCTAACGAAATCTGCAATCTCCTTACTCCATTTATAGCCGTGAGCCACATACAGCACCATTCCTTTCAGCCAGGCTATCACGTTGGCACGATAACTGAACACGCGGTAGGCCTCGCTCTCATAGAGCTTTGCAGCGTCCTTGTTCTCCTGCTTCATGTCGAGTGACAACTTCTTTGATTGAAGGCACTCAATCAGTCCGTTTGCAGCCTCCAAGCGGTCGATGTAGGGTTTCAGCTCTGCGGCAAACGTGTGGTCGTAGATACCCAGAATAGGCTCCGCATCATCGTCCTCATCAGTCCTGATAATGGTCGATACATCCAGTCGGCTCACAGTACCGTCATTCACCATTCGCAAGAAAAATTTCTTTGCATTGGGAGGGGTCGTTGACGCGTTAAAGTTCCACCTTAAGGGGGCAATACCTGATACGCTATCGGCACCTACACGCTCCTGACCGGCATCAGAGTTGTCAAAGGCCTTACGAATCAGCAGACCAACTTCATCGACAGTACCCTTCGACGTCACCTTCTTCAAGCCCTCTATCTCGTCCACGATGGTATAGATAAATCGCTGACCGTTATTGTTGGCATCTACGATGCGCTGGTTAAAGACAGCATCCGTCAGATTATCAATCAACATCTGAATACAGATGTCCGTGGGTCGCGGGTCTTTCTTCTGCTTCGCGCCCGGGTTCTTCTGTTTCCAATCGGCCTCGCGCTGACGGTTAGGCTGGTCGCGCTGCTTGATGTCCTCCATAATGTACTCGATAGGTTTTTTGATGGTGCCCTTACCAATGCTCTGGCGGCCTATCAGGACATTCATAAAGGTGGCCTCATGCTCCACATTATCCCAATACCTGAACTTCACCCCGTGCAGGTGGACACCCAGAGCTGGGAATACCGCATTGGCCACAGCGGGCTTGTAGAACCAGGGGACGTTCTTCGTCAACAATCGTATCAGCGGCGGCAACTTCTTGGGCATTGCTGGTGGTGTAGTCAATGTACCGCCACAAGCCTTCACCGCCTGCTGTGACTTCAACGACTGCAGCACCTGCTTCAACCTGTAGGGCATACCCTTGCGCGGCTCTTTCAGTGCATTCTCCAGCGTCTTGCGCCACTCGGCCAAATCTTCCGCAGTACACGATCCATCTGACTTTGCCCAATAGTTAGGAACGACCTGCATCAGTTGCTCTAAGGAGTACCCACGTATTGAACGTATAGTAGCTGCCAATTCAAACGTCAGCACGTTACGGTCGCCCTCAGAGGGATCCTTTCCGTCATTATACAGTTCCCAATACTTCGCGATGATGTCCTTGAACAGCACACCGTTATACCTTGCCTCAGAGTCGTAAGCTACATCAGACTGAACAGGTGCAGCCTTTTCGGAACTGCAACACTGCAACGCTGCAACATCAGCATTATCTTCCCAAGGGCGATAGTGCTTGTTCGACTTCTTTGCACCAGCAGGAACTTCCTCCAAGCCTTGTGCCTCGCGCTCCTTCAGTCGCAGATACTCAGCAGCAGCTTCCTCGTCAGAGAGCGAATCAGTAAAGAGTGCTGGATCTAACAGCGGCGTCGTTTCAGCGTCAATAGGCCCGTGGAACACCACCCTGTTATTTTCTTTATTATTAGTGTCCATCTCTGTTTTTGTAAGAATCGACATACGAACCTGACACTCCAAAATAGTATGCCCAGGCATACGACGAGCCACAGCATGAACACCAAAACTGGCCGACTCAGCCACCTCTACCAGCCCAAGCTCTTCTTTCATCTGAAGCAGCTGATTGATGATACGGCGGCACTCCTCACGGTCGCGGCAGTCGATGTCGTAGAAGAAGAACGGACTCACTGTCTTGATACCCTTCAGCAGACCGCCATCAGGCACCTGACCGTTATAGTTTACCTGCACCAGCGCGTGCTTATACCTATCCTCACCAGTACTGCGGAAGTCATTCCAGTTCTGAATGTTCTCAGGTGTATTACACGCTGCTATCAACTCTTCGGGGGTCTTAATGGGGCGGCAATGTTTCTCGCCGCCCACTTTATATACCAAGTTTACCATATCTCTACTGCTGTTTCAAAATAAGTTCCCTTAATACCTTTTGTGCTATTGCTCCGGCCTGCCTTACCAACTTGTCCGGCAACTGTTCCAACTGATCCTCGTCGAGCGAGAAATAGAAGTACCACCTCTTATCCTGTCCTTGCGACAGCGAAGCGTTATCATCGCGGAAGATGGCCTTGTTACGTATGCGCTTGGGCTTTTCCGTCATATAGACGTTGCCGTCACGCTTGCCCTCCACCTTGAAAGTTCCTGAGAACGCGTCGAGTAATACATCTTCACAACATTGGAAGTCTGCTATACGAAGTCCGTTCTCCAAAATGCCTAAGGTCAAAAGACCATCCAGCATTGCCTGTCTCTCTGTTGTAATAATAATCTTTTCCATAATCGATTGAATTTGTGAGTGAAGGGTTTGTGTCGGAATTGGCCATATTTCACTCTAGAGACTTCCTTTCACTACACCTTCGCCCGATTACTTCTTAATGATTTCAGTTACTACGATGTCTTGATAAACCTGTCCGTTGTACTCGCGGCTCTGGAATCGCATGGTGGCAAACACGAGGTCACCAGCCTTGAATTCTTTCTCTGCCTGCTCAGCGAGCGCTGTCACCACATAGTGGCTTTCGTACTTACCGCCAAGCTCTTTGAGTACCAGCTGACGTTTTTTCAGCTCACCGTTCTCACTCTTCTCACTCTTCACCGTGAAAGCGTCGCCGCATTTCACTACTTCTAAAAGCATACTTTGCATAATCTTAAATCTTTAAATTAAAAATAAAAAAGTTGTCGATAATGAAAGTGCAACTATCGTGCATTTCTGTGCCATTCAACTATATTTCAGCGAAATAGTTATCAGCTTGAATGAAAAAGGGGATTTCCGTAAGCGAGGCGAAAATCCCCCATACAAAAGTGTGTTCTATTCAACCAAAAACAAGCGTTTCTCTACGCAATGTTGAACGGAGGTAGTCAAGCCTTATACGATATTCCATCGGAAAACCTTTCATAATGACATCCAGACTGATATTCGGATCGGGCGTTTGCAGATAGGATGCCAACATTCTTTCCTTTGGCACACACAATCCGTGCTGATTGAGTATCGTAAAGCATCGCAGATATACGTCCTGGTATTCCTTTATCTTTTGCGGGTCAAATCCTGTATCGCCTATTTCTCCGTACTCAAGTTCACAGAACGACGCATTACCCAGCCAGCCAAACATTTTCGAGAAGAGACTATAATCCTTGTCAAACCTTAGTTCTTCAATTGCAGTATTTATCTCGTTGGCATAGTTCTTCATCTGAACAAATGGCTTATTATCCTTTGGCGACAGGTCCAAGTCTCTCATAACCATCAGCAGAATTGGGAAATGCCCCTTTTCAAGAATGCTACTAATCAACAATATCGGACTCATCCGTTCTACATACTCCTTCGCCGCCCAGCAAGTAAACAGTTTGTCGTATTTACCCGTTACAGGCTTCAAGAGGTGAACAGAATCGATATGCCCCTTCAGCGTACTATAGCGGAACAGGAAAGAGAATAAATCCAAGAGGTCATCATCCGACAGTTTCTCTCTGTCACGAACAATAGCCTCGTAGAGAGGGCAATCCTGATTGACAACACAATCGTACAGCCTCTTGATGCGAGCAGGCTTGTAGGAGTTCAGATGCGTCTGCCTGAGATTCTTCAATTCGCGTCTGAAAGCATCGGACTCCGTCATTCCCGCTTTGATATCAACATCAATATCCTCCTTCACCTGCCGGACAAACGACCGGTATTCGCGTGACCATTCTTTGGCCCGATAATCTTCCACCATTTTATTATATAGGTCGCACTGAGTCGCAGCGTCGCCCTCTATCTTCTGGTTCAAAGATTCCAGTTCTCTCACCAGGCTAATCATGTTGTCGATTGCTTTGATGGCATCATCCGAGCCACCCACAAGAGTTATATCCCATCTGATATATCCCAGCGTCTGTAGGACTTTGCGGACATCAAAGGGAACGACATTCAACAGAGTCACCCGCTGCCTGTCGGCTATCATGCTGATGCTGCTTTCCAATCTGCGCACACCAGCCACAATGCTCTGCATCGAAGCATCCGTATCAGCCTTGCTTTGTCTGGGCTGAATCATACACAACGAACTACACATCTTGTTCAGTTCTACTACTTGCTCACAAATTGTTGTTTTCTCTAAACTCTTTTTCATTTTGTTGAGTTCGTGAGAGAAGATGAAGTTCCAGAATTGGTACCACGTTTAACTTGCAAGACTTCCTTCTCATTCACTTCGCCCAACCGGTCGCTCCTTATCGACCATTAAGTTGTTATTACTATCTATATACCGGGCATTTTTACCGTGTGGGTTTACCGCCCGATTTTTTCGGCAAAGATACGATGTGCATCACGAAAATAAAAATACATAAGTTTTCTACTAATACTCATACTATTTTTCTGTTAAATTTTCAACTCTATTTTTTGACCCAATTTGCCCACTTAACGATAGACTGCGGCCTGTTGGTTGCAATATACGCACAGACTTGCCAGTCGTCAAGGGCAAGCAGACAAAAAGCCCACAGATGGAATTATGCTTCCAAATGTGGGTGCAAAGGTAAAAAAAGGGGGGGTAATATACCTACTACGTAGTAGCTACGCGTAGTAGGTACGCGTAGTAGGTACAAAAACCATTAAATATCTGATTATCAGTCTAATATCTTTTTTAACTTATCAATAAAAGCTCCCGTCTTTGTTTGTTCTACGGCCTTGTTCTTACCTTGTCGTAGTGTTTCAGAGTTCTCATTCCATAAAGCCCCCATCACCTTCCATTTCGATTTTATTTTAAGACGGCTTGATATCTCGTCGGCAAGATAGCCTCTCTCTGCAATAGACAAATTCACTGGTTGCCATTCCTCATTAATAATACCTGCGTTAATGAGTTTCTGCATAAGTTGTTCCGCTTCAGGAGATTTTAGGTCTTCAGGAGTATTATCAAGAGTAGTATTGCTGATTTTATCACTCTCTGCTATTGGGGGGGCTGGCGGTGTGTCAAAAGACTTGAGCCTCTCCGTATCTGTTGCTGTATGACTATACCTGTATTCTTCTATAGCATATCGGACAAAATCATCTATAAACAGAGTTTCACTACTTTCATCATACGCTTTCAAAAGCCCTTTGCGGCTCCCGTCATTCTCTTTAAACAGATCCATAAGAAGACTGTCTACACTATACGGTATCTTATACATTTCACCAGTAGCTATCATAGCATCGCGAATTGCTCTAATAATACTTCTTCTCTCGCGTTTGTTTCTACCGGAGTTTACAACGCCTTTAATTGTATCAAGATTAAAGTTGTTTGTTGCCCTTACCCAGTCTATTTCTTTCACGTAGTTTTTCTTCTCTTCGATAAAAATGGATTCTTGCTTTTCATCTGGTTTTTCATTTTTTTTCAGCCCTGGGGCATGATTATCTTCTTCCCATTGTATTCCTGCAGCATTAAAAGCTTTCTTTAAGTCTATATACGCAATATCTACCATATCTTGGCCACCTTCAATTAAATCACAAGAACTCTCAAAGTTTTTAATTCTTTTTTTGAATGCCACGAGGTATGTCTGAATATCGGAATCGTCATATTTCCCGAAGAGCTCTCCTATGATATAATTAGTTGCAGAACCCATAAATTCTATACTGTCAATACTATAATCAGTAATAACAGTTCTTATATCACGCCTTTCAAAATTACCATCGGTTGTCCATCTGGAATAACTGTCTGTTTCAGAAGTACGATCAATCAACAAATCATAAAAATCTTGTTTACCCTCAGAAGCACCTTTGGTGTCCCAATCTTTAAAATATTCAATTATCGCTTTTACTATTTTGCTACCATAGTAAAATTCTCCTTCGTAATGAAGCAAATAATTTACTACAAGAGCCATTGTTGCCGGCATAGTATGGTTGCACATTATTACAAGCCGTCTATCATTTTCGGCAATTTTCAAGTACTTATGCAAATAATGTTGCGGATGGTTTTCAGAACAAATAAGCGTGGTGATGTAACGCGCATTATTGAAAATCATCAATATTAGCTCAGGCGCGTTATAGCTCTCTTTGATGAAAGGCCGTGCTTCAAGTTTCTCCATGAATACCGATTCCATAGTAAGGAAATCAGTATTGTCAGTCTCATCGACAGGAAAATCGTCGATGTCCTCTCTATCCTTATATACCAGCGGACGATAAATAGTTGTGTAGTCCATTTTTCGTTTGTTTTCTATTCAGTAGAAAGAACACATTTAAAAATACCAATAGTCTTGAACTCACGCTCTAAATCCAGCTCAATAACCTCATAGTTATTATTAAGCGGCTCCAGTTCCACTTTCGAATGATACCATCCTTCTTCCGTTATCACTTTCTCACTTTGATATCTCTTAATAGTGTACATACCCCCATAATCCAAGTCTCTTTCCTGACATTGTGTAAGTACAATCTCACCATTACGGGAACCTGCTTGATACCACTCAAATACACACAAATCTCCATCATGAATCTTTGGTTGCATTGAGTCACCCTTTGCGTGAACTACAAAGTGCTTCTTTGGATCTGGCCTAAAGCCGTAACCTGAGGCATCTATCCATCCTTCTACTTCTGGCACTTCCCCATCTTCGAAATAACCACAGGCTGCTCGCACAGAATATAATGGAATATAGCCGGTCTTATCAGTTTTGTGCTGGAAGTCGTAATCATCGATAATGACAGCACCTGTAGATGGTTCTTCTTCTGCAGCCATCAACACGCCTGTATTCATCTCAACAATATCAGCCTGCTTTCTTTGACAACGTTCAAGGAATGTAGCCACTTCAGGATTACAGCAATACACAAAACACCCTTTCTTGCCACGAGACATCAGAACACGATAGGCATTTCTGATATGACGTGTATATTCTACTGAGTCACTTGACTGCACGGCCACATTGTTACCAACCTGTCCAACTAAGCAATCGTTTAAGGAGTCGTACTGAATATCAGGGCCAAGAATAACGCCAATATAATCAATTTCAAAACCTTGTATTGAGAATATACATCCCACTTGGTTGATACCTTGTGGTTCAATGGCCCATGTATCTGCAGAACTGGCATATTTATCACGGAACTGTCCGCGAGCTCTCACATTGTTCGTCTCCCAGGGCATTTCAAAATCGCCAATCTTTACATCCTTTATCAAGTCACCATCTGGAGCCAATTGCGTTGACCACCTCCAACAATAACCGGCTGCTATTCGAGCCACTTGTTTGGGGTGTCCATTAGGATTGTCAAGTGATTTTATCTTGTCGTAAAGTGCTTGAGGTGTTCCAAATATCTTGAAGTCATATTCCTGATTACTGAAACTTGTCTTTACCAAATCGTATGGTTTGTACAACACCTCATCCAACCAGTCGAGATAGTTGTCTGAACCATTGCATCTGAATTGTGATTTCAATTCCAATTGGATAATATTGATAGGAGTAGTCAACGTAGTCCTTACATCGGCAATACAATCTTCCTTGGTTATTTCACGTCGTAGTTCACTTATTTTGGCGTCGAGTTTAGCAATTTTGCCGTAATTCTCTGGTATTGTATGGGCAGCAAGCTTGACTCTGTCTGATTCAGCCTTGTTCAGCGATTTCTTATTCTTTTGTATTTTTTGATAGAAATCTGAGTTTGCATAATCAGCAATGCTGTTTGCATAGTTTCTTGCAGCTGCCTCAATATCATCTGAGTTACCTATTTCATCGGTTTTGATGGCTTGTTTGTCATCGATAAAGAACACACACACCTTTGAGCAATATATCAGCGATGTGACCTGTGAAAGATAGGTTTGCTCAAAGAACTTATCGCCCATATAATTGGCTGATTTCTGTACTCTATGAGCCTCGTCAACAAGCAGCAAATCCACTTCACTCTCCTCATAATAGTGTGGCTTGAAATGGAAGATATTGGATATTAAGTCGCTCGCATTAAGTTTGTTGCCATCTTGAAGAGAGATGTTTTGAAGTCTCTCACGCAACGACTCTCGCAAAGCTTTTGAGCGAGTAGTGAAGTACATATTCGAAGCTCTTCCCTCCTGAGCCATTTGTGCCAACACGTGCAGAGCAATTACGGTCTTACCAGTTCCAGGTCCACCCTTCACGATGATGACGGTCTTTCCCTTCTTTTTGCTTGCTTTTCTGACTTCTGCGAAAATCGTTTCACTGGCAGTTATCTGGTCGTCAAGCAATGAGAACTCTGTGATACCCTTGAACATATTTGCTGCAGCATCGAGTAGTGTTTTTGACTGACGTATTCGGCTGGTGGTTACACGATTGAATATCTCTAAACCAGAGCCATTACAAAGCAACTCATGAATTCGGGCTGCCAAGGGTTCTATCTCATTTCCAGAATAAAGTCTGTGCTGGTCTAAGATTGCACGATAGTGATTAGCATATAGAGCATTGGGGGTGGCATTGCTGTCGTAATTATAACAATATGCCAAACCTTCAAGATTCGTGTCATCAGCATTTAACTCCTCCACAAAATTCAACAGATGTGTCTGATAGTTCAATACTTGCTGTGACGGATGACAGACTGCTCTGTAACTTCCGCCTGTAAAAGCATCAACCTTGAAAACTCCTGTATCATATAACTCGCTGACAGAATTGTTGCCCCATTGCTTTAACTCAATGTGGATGACGTTCTTGAGACCATTATTTCCCTCACCATAGAGCATACAATCAATACGACCTCCATTAGGGACTTTATATTCGAATGAGACGATAATATCGTCGGGAATCTGGCTCAATTCCAGCAGATTCCTAACACTAGGCGCATTACTCTGCCATGAACGGATTTCGCTATCACCACTCCCAATGTGATTAAGCCTTGCACCTTCTCGCATCTTGGGAATGAAGCGATTCCATTTCACATCGTTGATGAAAACATCTTTTGTGGCACTATATGCTACTCGACTCATCCTATTCTACAGTTCATTATATTTTGTTGCCTTGCCCTTTGCTTTCTCCACAGGATACTTTTGGGCATTTTTTTCTATCTTCTTCAAACAGATATCCTTAATGTCAATGCCGTATTTGTCTGCAAGCATGATGGCACATAAGAATACATCTGCCAATTCTTCCTCAACTTTAGCTTTGTCGGCCTCTTCGGCACTTTTCCAAAGGAAGCACTCGTTCAATTCTGCAGCCTCGATGGAAATGCTGAGAGCAAGATTCTTTGCGTCATGAAACTGTTCCCAATCACGCTCACGATTAAAAGACCTCAGCTTTTCAGTAATCTCCATAAGTCCATCCGGCAGATGTTCTTCGAACACCAAGCCGAACTTCTTCTGCTTCTGCATTCTCGCCACCTCTTCGCTGAGCCTCGCTCGCAAATCAGGGTCATTGACTTTTTCTATCAGGTCACTTATTACTGACATATCGTAGTTCTATTTTAATACAGCTTACAAAATAGTTTCACATACATATTTCTCTATCTCTATTTCAGGCAGTTTGCTTCCCTTTTGCTTCACCTCGGCGATAAAGGCTGATATCTCAGCTGGTGTCAGCAGGCCCTTCCGCCAAGCATACCAAAGGAAGTCTATCGTAGTGAGATACACTATCTTTTTCTCCTCGCAGTATGCACGGATATCGCGCAGGTTGCTGCTGCCAATCACGTTATGAGTAAACAAGCAATAGGCCATGCAGGCACTTTCGCCCTTACCGAATCGGCTTCTTAGCATAGCATACTCGCGGAGCATTTCGCCACGAGGTGCAAAAGGGAGAAGCGTGATATTCTTCAGCAACGCCATCTGGTGGTCTATCTGCGTTCTGATGTCCGATAGCAATTCCTCGTGCACAACATCCAGCAGTACGTATTCGTAGTCAGGAAATATGCTGGGCAACAGACTGAGCAAACCTCCTTTAGAGAAGTGAATCACCACATCTGCATCCAATACAATCTGTGTCTTCACACTCTTTGCCATCCTATTTCAGCAGATTTAAGAGTTCGACATAGTGGCCCTCGGAGATGCGCTCCTGTTCAAACAGCAGGCGTGCTTTCTCGCCAAAGTCGCCTATTACCACCCCCTCGTTACCAGGCTGATAGAGCGAGAGGTCGTAACCGTACTCTGCGGCAATCTGCTGAATCTCCATGCTCTCGGCCAAATGGGTTTGCAATTCCTCCTCTGTAAGCAGACGCAGGTGGCGCAAACAATAGCATAGCGACTGGTGGCTCACACCAAACAACTGCTCTACACGCAGCATCGTGGCTGTGGTGATATGGCGGTTCATGATCTCTTCCGAAGGTATCGACTCCAGCACACCTGCCTGTGGCAAAAGCAGTGCGGAGGCAAAGGCATTGGCATTGATTTCCGCAGGGTCTTTTTCCATTCCGGGCGTACCACAGATGTGGGGTTTCGGCTCTTCGTCGTAATATAGATGGAAAAGCTCGTGGCAAATGGTGAAGTGCTGGCGACCACGTGAGTTGTTGGAGTTGACAAGTATGAACTTCGCCCGTCCGTCGGATGAACGCATCGAAAGACCGCAAGCCTTCTCTGAGAGGGGACGATAAATCACCATTACTCCCAATTTGCGCAGCAACGTCTTCGTATGGACAGGCTCAGACGGATTCAGTCCCGCCTGTAAGCGCATCTTCAACGCCAGCTGCTCGATGGCTTCTTTAGCTAACTTCTTCATTCTCCAAGCATTTTCTGCATTTTCATATACTCCAAAACCACTTGCTTGAAGCGTGCCACTTCCTTCATGTCGCCCTCTGTCAGCCCGTCAGTGCGGAAGGCGCATACCATCATACGGTCTTTCACCGTTTCCACATCTGGCTCAAACAGCAGTTCCAACTCGCAGCCCAACAATGCCGCCGAACGCTCCAGCACCTCCAACGGAGTCTCTCGCTCGCCAGCCTCATAGTTGGCATACGCACTACGCCCGATGCCCAGATAACTGGACATCTGCTCTTGCGTCAAGTCGTTGGCTTCACGCAACACCTTCAGATTTCTCCCAATCACTTCTCTCATAGTTCCTTCTTCTCTTCATAATTCCGTGGCAAAATTAGCAATTATATTTCAAATAACCAAATTTTTGCCACATTTTTTGCGGTCATGTGTTGCAGTTGTTGCAGTGTTGCAGTTCCAAAATAAGTTATACGAAAGTAAAAAAATAACTCTATATTTATATATAAATATAGAAGTATTTTTAGGGTATGGGAATAGCTTTAAGAGAACTGCAACACTGCAACACTGCAACAGTTTTTGTCAAGATATTCAGGAATGAAAAAAATATCGCAGAAAAATGAAAAATTTCTTGTGAAGTATTCGTGAACCGCAATCACTTTTTCTTACCTTTGCAGCGTCGAAATGAAGAAGGTGACAGGATGGTCATTAATAGAAAAAATTGCGAGCATTAAATCTAGAAATTGCGCGCATTAATGGTAGCAAGATTTTCCCTTAACACCCCGCCCGAAGCCTGATTCTGAGACACAGAGAGAATTAACTAAATTATTTAACAACACAAAAACTAGATTAGACTATGGCAATAAAAGTAATTGCACAGCGCCGTGAAGTGAAACTCGGCAAGAACCCAGGGAAGAAGTTCGTGATGCGCCCCGACCTCTACATCCCTATCCAGGAGAAGAAAGTGTTCGCAGAGGCCAGCACCCACTCGGGAATCTCTGCAGGTGTGATCAAGGCAGCCTGGGACGCAGCAGGCGAAGTGCTCCGCACGTGGGCAACTGAGGGACACTCCATCCCACTGCCGGGACTCGGCACGATGCGCTTCGGTGTGCGCTCGAAGGCTGTGGAGAACCTCGACGACGTGAAGACCAGCCTGATCACCGTGCGCCGCATCATCTTCACCCCGAACGTCGACCTGAAGGACGAGCTGAAGAACACCTCTATCCAGATCACCTGCCTCGACGAGGAGGGCAACGTGCTCAAGCGCGTGACCTCAGGCGACAGCGGAGCGGTGGAGGACAACGAGACCGGCGACAGCACCAGCACCGACAACACCGGCACGCAGACTGGCGGCAGCACTGGAGGCAATACCGGAGGCAGCACCGGCGGCAACACCGGTGGTACGACCTCTGACCCGAGTGAGGACGGTGACGGTAATTGATCCTAAGCACAGTGGGGCTATAGCCCGCAAGGCGGACGCGCCTGAGGCAGCCCCATTGTGCTGCTAATGAAGAGAAAACTAAAAGAACGGGCTAATAACAGCAATCAACACAAAAGAAAAGGAGGAAACTATGACTAAGAAGGAGACGCTCAAATGGATCGTGCAGATCATCGCATCGGTAGCATCTGCCATCCTCACCGCGCTCGGAGCTACGAGCTGCATGGGATACTGAACTAAGAAAAACCCACAGGACTCTACGGAGACTCTGTGGGGCTTTTGCTCTACGGATTATAGGATGAGAGGATTTTAGCTCTGCTGAGCTGGATTTTTAGGATTTTGCCATGCGGAGGGTTTTTGCTCTACGGAGTATAGGATTATTTGGATCTTAGCCCTTCTGGGCAGGATTTTTAGGATTATCGGAATTGCACAATTCCTGACCTCGCGTGTTCAGTAGCTGGCAGTGCAGGGGATGCCCTCGGCGATGACTCTGTCGCGTATGGCATCGAGCAGTTCGCGCAGTCCTTTCTTTGCTGGCCTGCTCAAATGGTTGCCCTTCCAGCTGACAATTGGCAGTACAGTTCTGCCAGTAAGAGATGGTTCGATGGGTCCTGACCGGCAGGGCGAGGATTTTGAGGAACAAAGTAACACTTATCCGATTGAGAATAAGGACTGGGATTACTATGCTAATAACATCACGGTGCAGATTTTGAGACGAAATCAAGGCAGCGGTACACTGTATACACAATTTCACATAAGAAACGGGCGTTTTGCCCGTTTTTTTGTTTAATTTGAAAAGTGTTTAGTAAATAGCGATGGTAATTCACATAAATTCCGTATCTTTGCAAACAAAATGAGGAAGAAAATGATAACACGACTATTATGCTCTATAACTATCCTGGCCGGACTGATGTGGCAGTCAGGCGCTCAGGCACGTTCAAGAACCCTGCAGTATCACCCCGACGGGCGCGATTTCGTATGCCTCAATGGCAGCAACCGCTACACCCGGGCGCTCTATGGCGGATATACCGACTTCCGCGTGGAGACCAGCGACCGCCCAATATTCGCCATCTATCTGGCAAAGAATCACCGCAACATACGCTTCCGCCTGATGCTGAACGGGAGGACTGTGGAGCTGGAGAAGATGTCGCACTGCGAGGCACGCTACAATGCCGGCATGCGTACCTATAAGCTTTCGGACCCTGCCCTCGGCAAGGCGACACTCACTGTCACCGTACTGGCAATGCCCGACAGCGACGCTGCCATCTGGCAGGTCAGGGGAGAGGGACTGCCTGCAAGTGCCACTCTGGAATGCATCGCCTGCGGGATAAAGCAGCCTAAGCTCTACCGCGCGGGAGATATGAACTCCGACCCCGCTGACAGCTTCGACCCTGCGCCCGACGAGAACAACAGGCAGACGGTAAGTGCCCCGTTGGGACAGCAGCCCTGCTATATATATATAATAGGTGAGCCCAAGGGAGACTACACGCTGACGGCTCCCTCGCCGGCAGAGGCAGCACCTGCGTGGGACAAGGCAATGCGTCACCACGACTGGCTGGCAAGCAGGATAGTATTCGACACCCCCGACCCGTATATCAACACCCTTGGAGCGGCACTGACGGCTGCTGCCGACGGTGCGTGGAATGGTGAGGTGTGGATGCACGGGGCTGTGGCATGGCGCATGCCGCTGACAGGCTGGAGGGCAGGATATCTGAGCGACGTGCTGGGCATGCCGGAGAGGGCCGTATCTCATTTCACGGCCTACGCCAACAGTCAGGTGACTGACGTGGAGCCGACGATACCTCACCCTGCGCAGGATCCCGACAAGGGACTGGCACGCGCAGCGAAGACGTGGGGATCGCAGATGTACTCCAACGGATATATCTGCCGCAATCCAAACCGTAATGACATCATGCATCATTACGACATGAACCTCAACTATATCGACGAGCTGCTCTGGCACTTCCAGTATGATGCCGACACGGTATTCATGCGCAGGATGTGGCCCGTGCTGACACGTCATCTCGAATGGGAGAAGCGCAACTACGACCCCGACGACGACGGACTGTATGACGCCTACTGCTGCATCTGGGCCAGCGACGCACTATACTACAACGGCGGAGCGGTGACCCATTCGTCGGCATACAACTACAGGGCACTGACCCTCGCAGCACGCATAGCAGAGATATTAGGAGAGGATGGCGCATACTACAGGCAGCAGGCCGAGAAGACACTGAAGGCGATGAACGAACAGCTATGGCTGAACAACAGGGGACACTGGGCTGAGTACAGAGACCTTATGGGACTGAGGCGTACTCACGACCACGCTGCCCTGTGGAGCATCTACACACCGATAGACTGCGGGGCAGCTACCGAGGAAATGGCATTCAGGGCCACACAGTATGTAGACTCATGCATACCACATATACCCGTAGTGACGGCCGACATGCCCCGCAAGGCTCCCAGGCTGCACACCATCTCCACATCCGACTGGATGCCCTACGACTGGAGCATCAACAACGTGGCTGCCGCAGAGGTGATGCATACGGCTCTCGCATATTTCCAGGCAGGACGACCGGAGGAGGGTTTCGCACTGGTGAAGGCCAACATCATGGACCAGGCTTATCTCGGGGGATCGCCGGGCAACTTCGGGCAGGTGAGCTACTACGACAAGGCCCGAGGCGAGCTGTATCGTGACTTCTCCGACAATACCGGCATCTCGGCACGCACACTGATACAAGGCCTCTTCGGCATCGTGCCCGAAGCGCTCAGCCGCCGATGCATCATCCGTCCGGGATTCCCGGCTGAATGGAAGCGTGCGTCGGTATCTACACCTTATCTTAACTATTCCTTCCGCAGGGAGGGTAACAAGGAGATATACGAGATAGAGCAGAACTTTGCCCAGCCACTGCAGATAGTGCTGCGACAGAACTGCGGCTACGGCTATGTGGAGACTGTCGGGACTGACGAGAAGAGACAGACGATAGTGGTGACCCGCCCCAGGCGCAAGGCTCCGCCGAAGCCGCTCGTCACAGCGGAGCGCATCGACGGAAGGGCATGGGGCAACAACTTCGACGACGTGCGCACTAACAGGTTGCAGACGGTGGATATCAGTGCTGTGCTCAACAGTCGCGTGTCTGACATCTTCAAGAACTTCTACCTCTCGCCCCGCCCGCCTTACACTACGCTCCAGATACCCGTTCACGGCATTGGCGACTGGTGCCACCCGGAGCTGACGGCTACCGTCGACGAGAGCGTCATGAGGCAGAAGGCCGAAGGCGGAGTGCTGACAGTGGACATCGAGGGGGGGATACCGTTCCGATTCCCGCAAGAGGGGCGTAACATCGTATATACCTCACGTTGGGACAATTATCCCGAAGCCGTCAGCATACCTCTCTCAGGCAGGGCGACTCATGCATATCTGCTGATGGCCGGCAGTACCAACCACATGCAGAGCCGTATCGACAACGGGCGGCTGACGGTGACCTACACTGACGGGACGACCGACGTGCTGCACCTGCAGAATCCTCACAACTGGTGCCCGATAGAGCAGGACTACTACGAAGACGGGCTGGCATTCCACGCTGCACAGCCCCGACCCTACAGGCTCGACTTCGCCACGATGAAGGCCTCGCGCGAGTTGATGCCGATGGGCGAGCGCTACGGCTATCGGCAGCGCAACTTCGCCAAGGGGGCAGGCATAGTGCTCGACATGCCTCTTAATGCGCAGAAGACGCTGAGAAGCATGACGCTGACTACGCTGTCGAATGATGTGGTAATAGGACTGATGGGGATAACGCTGCAGCGGTGTGAGCCTTAGACCAGCGTCTTCTTGTAGCAGCGGTGGCGGCGATGATTGCGCGATTCGAGATACTGCCACTGAGAGAGCACACCCATGTTCGACTCCATCTGAGGTCCGGTCTCTGCCCACACGAAGCCGTAGCGCTGGAACTGGCGTATCAGGTCGTCGAAGATCAGTGCGTTGGCTCCCTTGGAGCGGTATTCGGGCAAGACGCCTATCAGCAGAAGGTCGACGGTGTCGGTCTTGTGCCATTTCAGTATCTTAAGCAGATGCCACCAGCCGAAGGGCAGCAGACGGCCGTCGCGAGTCTTCTGCAAGGCTCTCGAGAACGAGGGGAAGGTGATGCCGAAGCCCACCATGCGGTCGCCGTCCATAATAGCGGTCACAAGGTTCAGGTCGGCTATCTTGATATAGTCGTTGACCAGTTTGTCGATCTGCGCCTGCGACAGTTCGGAGAAGCCGTAGAGGTCTTTGTATGTGGCATTCAGCAGATGGAACACCTCGCGGCCCCGGCCTTCGTCAACCAGTTCGCGGCGCGTGAACTTGTGTACCCGCAGGCCGTAGCGCTGCTTTACCATCTCCGTCAGCTTGCAGAACTTGTCGGGCACAGTCTCAGGCACGCGGACCTTCATCTCAAGATAGTCGTTGTCCTTGACAAATCCATCCATCCGCTCCATGTGAAGGGGGTAGTAGGGATAGTTGTAGTTGATGTACATCGTGGCCAGCTCGTCGAAGCCCTCTACGAGCATGCCCTCGCGGTCGGTATCGATGAATCCCATGGGGCCGATGATCTCCGTCATCCCTTTCGACAGTCCCCACGCCTCGACAGCCTTCAGCAGGGCCTGAGACACCTCGATGTCGTCGATGAAATCGAACCAGCCGAAGCGAACCTGCCTCCTGGCCCATCTCTCATTGGCACGACGGTTGATGATGGCAGCCACGCGCCCCACCACCTCCTCATCCTTGAAAGCCAGGAAATACTTAGCCTCGCAGCACTCGAAAGACGGGTTACTATCGGGGCTTAGCGTAGCCTTCTCATCGAAATAGAGATAGGGTACGGCATAGTCGCTTTCACGATATAGGTCGTAGTAGAACTGTAGAAACAACTTCTTCTCGTTCTCGGTTTTGACTTCTATAATCTTAATCATCGCTGCAAAATTACAAAAAAAGTTGATATAACTAATCTTTTCCCAAGAAAAAAACACCTAACTACGTGAAAAATTTGGCTATATCGTTTTATTTGCTTACTTTTGCAGCGCGAAAACAAAATCAGAAGCGAATGCAGACAAACAGTCATTTATCTCGTTTGATACACGATCAGGCTAAGAAATATGGCGATCGGGAAGTGCTCATCTACAAGGACTTCGGAGGCAAGGAGTGGAAGTCGATGTCGTGGAACATGTTCTCTGACAAGGTAAAGCAGGTATCGAATGCTATGCTCAACCTCGGCATAAAGGTGCAGGAGAACGTGGGAGTGTTCTCACAGAACTCCGTGCAGTACCTGATGTGCGACTTCGGGGCATGGGGCATACGTGCCGTCACCATCCCCTTCTATGCCACAAGCTCTGAGCAGCAGATACAGTTCATGGTGAGCGATGCGAGGGTGAGGTTCCTCTTCGTAGGAGAGCAGGAACAGTACGACAAGGCCCGCAGGGTGGTGTCGATGAGCCAGACGCTTGAGCGCATCATCGTGTTCGACAGGAATGTACGCATCTCTTCGCATGACCCTAACGCCATGTACTTCGACGACTTCCTCAAGCTCGGTGACAAATACCCCAGGCAGGCTGAGGTGGAGTCGCTGCAGGCGCAGGCATCGATGGACGATATCGCAAACATACTATATACCTCAGGCACTACCGGTGACTCGAAGGGCGTCATACTTACCTGCGGACAGTACAATGCGGCTATGATAGCCAATAATAAGTGCGTGCCGGTGGGAGAAAACGACCGGGTGCTTAACTTCCTGCCCTTCACACACATCTTCGAGAAAGGCTGGAAGATACTCTGCCTCACCAAGGGAGCCACGCTGATTGTCAACACCTACCCTCAGGAGGTGCAGCAGTCGATGAAGGAGACTCATCCCACATGTATGTCGTCAGTGCCCCGATTCTGGGAGAAGGTGTACATGGGAGTGCTCGAGAAGATAGAGTCCTCAAATGCTGCAAAGCGTGCCCTCTTCACACATGCACTGAAGGTGGGCAAGAAGCATAATATCGACTACCTGTCCAAGGGCAAGCGCCCGCCGCTGGCTCTGCACATGGAGTATGAGATGATCAACAAGACCGTATTCTCGCTCGTGAGGAAGGAGCTGGGGCTCGAGAATGCGCACTTCTTCCCCACTGCAGGCGCTACGGTGAACCCGAAGGTGGAGGAGTTCGTACATGCAATAGGTATCAACATGATTGTGGGCTATGGACTTACCGAGAGTCTGGCTACAGTGAGCTGTAACCATCTGGGCGAGCCGTTCACCGTCGGCGGAGTGGGTATCCCCATCGAGGGTATCGACATAAAGATAAGCGACGAGGGCGAGGTGCTCCTCAAGGGCCCGACGATCACCATAGGATATTACAACCGTGCCGATCTCACCAAGCAGGCATTTACTGACGACGGCTACTTCAAGACCGGCGACTCTGGTTATATGAAAAACGGTGAGCTGTTCCTTAAGGAGCGCATCAAGGACTTGTATAAGACGTCGAACGGTAAGTATATCGCTCCGCAGATGATTGAGTCGAAGCTGCTTGTCGACAAATATATCGACCAGATATGCATCATCGCCGACCAGCGTAAGTTCGTGTCGGCACTGATCATACCCGTATATACGCTGCTTGAGGACTATGCCCGTCAGCACGGCATAGAGTTCAAGGACCGCGAGGAGCTATGCGCCAACAAGCAGATCAACGACATGATGATGGAGCGCATCGACACCCTGCAGCAGCAGCTGGCCCACTACGAGCAGATAAAGCGGTTCACACTGCTGCCCCATCACTTCTCGATGGAGCGTGGAGAGCTCACCAACACGCTTAAGATAAAGCGGAGGGTGCTCAACGTGAACTATGCGAAGGAGATAGACCAGATGTATGCGGAGTAATTGGAAATTCTTAATGATATGATAACTCAAGACCAGTTAAAGGATGTGTTGGAGAGGGCTGATGCGCTGCATCGGTATCTTGAAATAGACAAGAAGAAGATGGAGTACGAAGAGGAGGACCTCCGTACCCAGGCTCCTGACTTCTGGGAAGACCGTCAGCGTGCCGAAGAGCAGATGAAGAAGGTGAAGGGCATCAAGAAATGGCTTGATGACTATAAGGAGGTGCGCACACTGGCCGACGAGCTGCAGCTGGCATTCGACTTCTTCAGGGACGAGATGGTCACTGAGGAGGAGGTCGACGAGACTTACCAGAATGCCATCAAGGCCATTGAGGATCTGGAACTGAAGAACATGCTCCGCCAGAAGGAAGACCCGATGGAGGCGGTGATGAAGATAAACAGCGGTGCCGGAGGCACTGAGGCACAGGACTGGGCTTCGATGCTCATGCGTATGTATATGCGCTGGGCAGAGGCGCACGGATATAAGGTGACTATATCCAACCTGCTCGACGGTGACGAGGCAGGCATCAAGAGCGTCACGATGCAGATAGAGGGAGGGGAGTTTGCCTACGGATTCCTGAAGTCCGAGAACGGGGTGCACCGTCTGGTGCGCGTGTCGCCATTCAATGCTCAGGGCAAGCGAATGACATCCTTCGCTTCGGTGTTCGTATCTCCGCTGGTGGATGACACCATCGAGGTGTATGTGGATCCTGCGAAGCTCTCCTGGGACACATTCCGAAGCTCGGGAGCCGGAGGACAGAACGTGAACAAGGTGGAGTCGGGAGTACGACTGCGCTACTGGTATACCGATCCGGATACGGGCGAGGAAGAGGAAATACTCATTGAGAATACAGAGACCCGCGACCAGCCCAAGAACAAGGAGCGGGCGATGACACTGCTGAAGTCGCAGCTCTACGACCGCGCGATGAAGAAGCGCCTTGAGGCACAGGCAAAGATCGAGGCTGGAAAGAAGAAGATAGAGTGGGGAAGCCAGATACGCAGCTACGTCTTCGACGACCGTCGTGTCAAGGACCACCGCACAAACTATCAGACCACAGACGTGGATGCTGTGATGAACGGAAAAATCGATGACTTCATCAAGGCATACCTGATGGAGTTCCCGTCGGAAGATAATTAAAAATCAATAATAAAAACACAAAGAGTTATGGCACAAATTGCAAGACCATCAAAGAGCACCCAGAAAAAGGTGGCTTATGAGAGAAAGGTAGAGGACAAGGGTAGGAAGGTTATTAACTGGATCTTCGGAGTGTTGGTTCTGTTGGCAATCGCATTCGTCGCTTATTCTGTATTCATCGTGAGCTGATGGCTAACGGTACGGGATTAGAGATCGAACGCAAGTTCCTTGTCGTCGGCAGCAGTTATAAGCAGGCTGCTTATGCCAGCAGCCGAATCTGCCAAGGGTATATCTGCAGCAGTCGCGGGCGCACTGTCAGAGTGCGCATACGCGACTCTCGCGGGTATCTTACTATCAAGGGCCCTTCGGACAACGGAGGCCTCAGCCGCTATGAGTTTGAGAAGGAGATAACGCTAAGTGAGGCGGAGAGCCTGATGAAACTCTGTGAGCCGGGGATAATAGACAAGACCCGCTATCTCGTAAAAAGCGGAAAGCACACATTCGAGGTGGATGAGTTTCATGGCGAGAACGAAGGCCTGGTGATGGCAGAGGTGGAACTCGACTATGATGACGAGCCATACGAGAGTCCGTCGTTTATAGGAGAGGAGGTCACAGGTGACCGCCGCTATTACAACTCACAGCTGAAAGACCATCCCTTTACCTCCTGGCAAAGAGAAGTATGATGCCGATGGCGGCAGCAAGGGTGCATCCCGTGGTGTTTGCAGCAAGGTCAAGCCAGTCGCCGTTGCGACGGCCGAAGGTGCAGTACTCCTGAAGGAGCTCCAGCACCCCGCTCATTATCACTGGTGCCAGCCAAGCCCAACGGAACAGTTTCCCGCTGTCATGCTGCTTGTGCCTGAACAGATACTCAAGCCAGATGACTGTACACGTGCCACCATACATCACTATATGTACCCACTTGTCGATAAACTTCACATCGTCAAGCGGTGTCTCTGGGAAAAACGGCATTAGGGAGAGAATCCATACCAAAGTGACGCATGTCACCGAAAACGGATAATTCCTTACAAAATGTAGCAAAATACCCATGTCTGTCTTTGTTTTTGCTGCAAAATTAGAAAAAAATCTCCATTCTTAATCCTCATTTATCATTTATTTTGTATTTTTGCAGACGAAATATGGTAAGAACAGGAATGGCTAAACTGGAAAGGGCAAAATTCGGCAGCAAGATTGGTATAATCCTTGCCACTGCAGGTTCCGCTGTCGGACTGGGTAATGTATGGAGGTTTCCATATATGACGGGGCAGAATGGCGGTGCTGTGTTTATTATGATTTATATCGGGTGCGTGCTCCTTTTGGGGATACCCTGTATGATTAGTGAGTTCATAATCGGGCGTCATGCCCAGGCAAATACTGCGAGGGCCTTTAAGAAGATAGGAGGCCGCAACCCATTGTCGTATATCGGGTATATGAGCGTATTAACCTGCTTCCTCATCACCAGCTACTATGCTGTGGTGTCAGGATGGTGCCTGCAGTATATCAGTGCGTCACTGGCGGGTCGCATGTCGGGCGGTAGTCCTGAGTTCTTCGCCAGCTATTTCACCAACTTCATGCAGGATCCCGTTAAGCCGGTGTTCTGGACATTCATCGTGCTGGGCATCACTGCGCTGGTGGTCATTCATGGTGTCCGTGACGGTATCGAGAAGGCATCGAAGGTGATGATGCCCGTGCTGTTTATCCTGCTGCTGATTATCGTGGGAGCCTCGTGTATGCTGCCTGATGCGTATAAGGGTATAGAGTTCCTTTTCAAGCCAGACTATAAGATGATCAACGGTGAGGTGTTCCTCTCAGCCCTCGGCCAGTCGTTCTATTCGATGAGCATAGCAATGGGTTGTATCTGTACCTATGCCAGTTACTTCTCGAAGCATACCAACCTCACAAGCTCTGCAGTACAGATAGGTGTGATAGATACTATTGTCGCCATATTGGCGGGCCTTATGATCTTTCCTGCAGCATTCTCCGTGGGAGTGAATCCCGACAGCGGCCCGTCGCTGATATTCATCACACTGCCGAATGTGTTCCAGCAGGCCTTCGGAAGTATTCCGGCACTCTGCTATGCCATCTCTCTGACGTTCTTCACGCTCTTGTCGATGGCTGCCCTCACGTCGCTGATATCCCTGTTGGAGGTTTGTACGGCATTCTGTCAGGAGGAGTTCCGCATAACCCGCCGCAAGGCAGCCGTAGCAGTCACCGTGATGTGCATACTGACGGGCACACTCTGCTCACTGTCGTTAGGACCGACGGGCACAATGTTCCACTTCTTCGAGGAGCCTCTCTTCGACATCTTCGACTTCGTGACCGGACAGATATTCCTGCCTGTCGTGGGATTCCTCACGTGCATCCTCATTGGCTGGTTCGTGCCTCATAAGATGGTGAGGGATGAGTTTACTAACAATGGTACTCTGCGGGTGAGTCATTTGTTCCATGTGTACATCTTCCTTATAAAGTATGCCTGTCCGATAGCCATACTCTGGATATTCCTTCACCAACTGGAGCTGATTTGAATTAGTGATTATGTCAGACAGGACGAATTTCGGTAGCAGGCTGGGTATTGTCCTTGCTACGGCAGGTTCTGCCGTAGGTCTGGGCAATGTGTGGCGATTCCCATATATGACAGGTCAGAATGGCGGTGCTGCCTTTATCATCCTTTATCTTGGCTGCATCCTGCTTCTGGGTATTCCCGGTATGGTGAGTGAGTTTATCGTGGGCCGTCACTCGCAGTCGAATGCAGCCCGCGCTTACGCCTCCTTCTCAAAGAGCAGAGCTTGGGGAGCGATAGGTATCCTTGGCATCCTGACGTCTACCATCATCCTTGGGTTCTATGCTGTAGTGGCTGGTTGGTGTCTTTATTATCTTGGAGCTTCGGCAGTGGGGCAGCTAAAGGGCGATCCCGCATTTGTGCGTAGTTTCTTCAGCACTTTTTCCAGCGATCCTGTCAGGCCGGCTGTTCTGGGAGTCGCCTTTGTCCTGATGACTCACCTCATAATCGTTCGTGGTGTTCGTGACGGTATTGAGAAAGCCTCAAAGGTGCTTATGCCGATACTTTTCATATTGCTGTTGGTGATTGTAGTAGCTTCATGTTCACTGCCTGGAGCGTCGAAGGGTATAGAGTTTCTCCTGAAGCCGGACTTCTCCAAGGTAGGGCCGAATGTGTTTCTCGAGGCCTTAGGTCAGGCGTTCTTCTCGCTGAGTCTCGGCACAGCATGTCTTTGCACCTATGCCAGCTATTTCTCACGCAGTACCCGTCTTCACCAGTCAGCCACTCAGATAGCTGTCATCGATTTCTTCATCGCCCTCCTCTCAGGGCTGATGATTTTTCCTGCCGCATTTTCTGTGGGCGTACATCCCGACAGCGGGCCTTCGCTGATTTTCATCACTCTGCCCACAGTGTTCCAGCAGGCTTTCAGCTTCTCTCCTCTGCTGGGCTATGTCGTCTCAGTGATGTTCTATGCCCTGTTGGTGTTCGCAGCCCTGACATCGACAATCTCGATGCATGAGATAGGTACGGCATTCTTCCACGAGGAGCTGAAGATCAGACGCTCTGGTGCTGCGTGGATCCTCACGGGGATATGCAGTGTGCTGTGCGTGCTATGCTCGTTGTCGGTAGGAAACTCTGACATATCACTGTTCGGAAAGTCTCTGATGGACTTCTGCGACTATGTTACTGCACAGCTGATGCTGCCTGCAGGAGCATTCTTTACGAGCATCCTCGTAGGGTGGGTGGCATCCAGAGGTCTTGTCTACGAGGAGTTCACCAACTATAATACTGCTCGCGGCAGGCAGCTCTTTACATATTACATATTCTGTGTGAGATACGTTGTGCCAGTATGTATCTTCCTGATACTGTTGCACCAGTTCGGGTTAATATGATTGAGTCTGGATGATAAAAGAGCTCTTTTATCTGAAGAAGTCTGACCGTAAGGTGGTCTTGTCGCTTCTGGTGGTGATAGTCATCGCTATGACGGTGATATTCTTTGCAGGCGGCAGCGAGGAGACAAATGCGCCTCTGCCGGCTGACACCCTCATGCAGAAACCGGGCTATCGTCGTGATACTACGCGCAAGCAGCCTCACCGTGAGCGTACGATATATGTTCGCACCAAGGTGGTCTATCGTGATACTGCCTTTGCCCGAGGCAAGGCCTATAGTGCTGCACGAAGCGACTCTGCCGCATCCGTCTATCCGGCGAAGATCAAGGCTGGTGAGCATGTCAACCTCTGTACTGCTGATACCACTGTGCTGAAGACCGTCCCGGGTATTGGCGGATATTTCGCACGGAAGATAGTGCGGTATGGTGAGCGTCTGGGAGGCTACGTCAGTGTCGACCAGCTCGATGAGATAGAAGGCTTCCCCCTGGATGCAAAGGAGTATTTCGTGATAGAGAGCCCTTCTCCCCGTAAGTTGAACCTCAACCGGCTGTCGCTTGACGAGCTGAAAAAGCATCCGTATATCAACTTCTATCAAGCACGTGAGATAACGACCTATCGCAGGCTTCACGGCCCTCTGAAGTCGCTCTCCGACCTCCGCCTGTCAAGAGACTTTCCACCGGATGTCATAGCACGTCTGCAGCCTTATGTGGAGTTCTGAGCAAATTTATTGCCGAAAGTTTGGCGCTTTCGGCAATTTTGTTTATCTTTGCCGATGGAAACTAAGGACTTTAAGAATATGTTTGGACTTGGAAT
>DGTJ01000056.1:46020-53046 GCA_002393725.1 Prevotella sp. UBA4339
GAACTGATGAAAGGTCTTGGAAAAGGCGTTAAGAGCTTCAAGGAAGGGATGAATGAGGTGAGTGATACCACAAAGGTCGAGGAAAAGAGCGAGGATGCAGGGAAGTGACTCTGGGCCGATGACCTTCTGGGATCATCTCGACGAACTGCGGTCTGTCATCATCCGTGTCATCGTGATATCGGCCTTGGCGGCAGTGGCAGCCTTCGTGATGAAGGATGAGATGTTCGGCATAGTGCTGGCCCCTCGCACCAGCGAGTTTGTCACTTATCGCCTTATGGGTGTTGAGCCGTTCTCGATACATCTGATGAACACCGGTCTGACGGAGCAGTTTATGATGCACCTTAAGACCGCTATGTATTTCGGAGTGCTGGTGGCAGCACCGTATATCATATGGCAGCTCTTCCACTTTGTGTCACCGGCACTCTATGAGGGTGAGAGACTGTACGCCCGGGTGCTGTGCCTCAGCGGATATCTGATGTTCATGCTGGGCACACTGCTCAACTACTTCCTGATCTTCCCGCTGACAGTGAAGTTCCTCGGTACTTATCAGGTTAGCCCCGACGTGGCGAACATGCTGACGCTGCAGTCGTATATGGATACCCTGATGATGATGAATCTCGTGATGGGAGTAGTGTTCGAGTTGCCAGTAGTGAGCTGGATTCTTGGCAGGATGGGACTCATAAGCAGGAGTGTCATGCGCTCGATGCGCCGGCATGCAGTCGTTGTGATATTCATAGTTGCCGCTGTCATCACTCCTACGACGGATGCGTTTACGATGTTTATAGTGGCTCTGCCGATATGGATGCTTTACGAACTTAGCATTCTGATAGTTAAAGATTGAAATGGACTGACAAATACTTATAGGTTATATGATATTACGGAGAATAAGAAGATTTTTGGCAGCTGTGGTTATTGTTCTTATCACGCTGCTGTTTCTGGATTTCACGGGGACATTGCATCACTGGCTCGGCTGGCTTGCAAAGATTCAGTTCCTTCCGGCAGTGATGGCGCTCAATGTGGTGGTGATAGTGGCGCTGCTTGCAGTCACGCTCGTCTTCGGGCGGATCTACTGTTCGGTGATATGCCCGCTTGGTATCCTTCAAGACCTTCTGGCACGTCTGCACAAGGGCATCAACAAGTACAGCTATTCTGCCGAGGTGCGCTGGCTGCGCTATCCCGTGCTGGCGATTTTCATCATTGCAGGAGTAGCCGGCATCGGCTCGCTGTTCCAGCTGTTAGCGCCATATAGCGCTTTCGGGCGTATTGCCACGATGATACTCCAGCCGGTATGGAAGGCAGGCAACAATGTGCTTGCCCTTGTGGCTGAGCGAGCCGACAGCTATGCCTTCTACAGCGTCGATACGTGGATGCGATCGCTGCCCGTTCTCGTCATTGCGGCAGTGACGTTGGTGGTGCTGCTCGTTCTTGCCTGGCGTGGAGGCCGCACGTATTGTAACACTATTTGTCCCGTCGGGACGATACTGTCATTCTTTGCCCGTTTCTCTTGGATGAAGATACGCTTTGATGAAAAGAAATGCAAGAACTGTTCACTCTGTTCCAAGAACTGCAAGGCTGCCTGTATCGACTATAAGACTCATACTGTGGACTACAGCCGCTGTGTGGTATGTGGCAACTGCATCGCCTCATGCAAGTTCGGGGCCCTTCGCTATTCTGTTGGCTCTACGGCCTCTTCAGTAGACAGCAGCAAGCGCTCGTTCCTGATGGCATCGGCGATGGTGGCAGGCACGGCGATGGCTCAGAAAAAGGAGAAACTCATGGATGGAGGCCTTGCAGAGATAGAGGATAAGGTAGCCCCGCATCGTCAGACACCGCTCACTCCTCCCGGCTCACTGTCGTTCGAAAACTTCGCTACGCACTGCACCGGCTGTCAGCTCTGCGTGTCAGAGTGTCCCAATGGGGTGCTCAGACCCTCATCCGATCTGATGCACCTGATGCTGCCAGTCATGTCGTACGAGCATGGTCATTGCCGTCCTGAGTGTACACGATGCTCTGAGGTTTGTCCTGCCGGAGCCATAAAGCCGGTAGACGTTGAGGCTAAGAGCTCTATCCAGATAGGTCATGCCGTATGGATCAAGAAGAACTGCGTGGTGCTTACCGACCAGGTGGAATGCGGCAACTGTGCCCGCCATTGTCCTTCTGGAGCCATCGAAATGGTGCCATCAGATGAGAATGATGAGGAGTCACCAATGATTCCTGCTATCAATGAAGCAGCATGTATAGGATGCGGTGCCTGTGAATATGTTTGTCCGTCGAGGCCGTTTGCGGCTATTTATGTAGAAGGACATGAGGTGCATAGGAGTATTTGATAAGTAAAAAATTAAAAGTTAGGAATTATGATTACCTCTAAAGATAAGAAAACCTCTGAAGACAGGAATATGTCAAGACGTTCGTTCTTGAAGCTCTTAGGGACGGGAAGCTTGGCTACCGCTGCCGTACTGTCGGGATGTAAGGAGGCCAGCAAGGCAGAGAACAAGGCCGCAGAGGAATATGAGAACCAGGTGGAGCCTCAGGTGGGCAAGATGACTTATCGTGAGAACCCAAAGACCAAGGAGAAAGTGTCGTTGTTAGGATATGGCATGATGCGCTTGCCGACGAAGGTGGACAATAGTGACGAGTACGACCAGGATATGATCAACAGGCAGGTGGACTATGCCGTAGAGCACGGCCTGAACTATTTCGACACGTCGCCAGTTTACTGTCAGGGCAAGTCGGAACGTTGCACCGGCATTGCCCTTAGCCGGCATAAGCGTAGTGAATATTTTGTGGCTACAAAGTTGTCGAATTTCAATCACGAATATTGGGCTGCAGACAAGGCAAAGGAGATGTACCATAACTCCATGAAGGAATTGCAGATTGACTATATCGACTACTATCTGCTGCATTCAGTAGGAGGGGGAATCGAAGAGTTCAACGGCAGATATGTCAATAATGGTATCATGGACTATCTGATGAAAGAGCGAGAGGCTGGTCGCATACGTAATCTCGGATTCTCATTTCATGGCCAGAAGTCTGTGTTCGATGAGGTGCTCGCTATGCATGACAAGTATCACTGGGACTTTGTACAGATAGAGCTCAACTACCTTGACTGGGACTATGCCGACGAGATCAACAATCGCAACGTAGATGCCAGTTATTTGTATTCCGAACTCCAAAAGTACGGCATCCCTGCAGTCATCATGGAGCCATTGCTTGGAGGTCGCTTGGCCAACCTGCCTCAATATCTTGCTACAGAACTGAAAAGTCATGCTCCCGAGCGCAGTGTGGCATCGTGGGCTTTCCGTTATGCTGGCACTCCGAAGGGAGTACTCACGGTACTCTCCGGTATGACGTATATGGAGCACCTTAAGGATAACCTGCTTAGCTATTGTCCGTTAGAACCGCTCACAGAGAAGGAAATGAGGTATCTTGATGATGATGTTGCTCAGAAGATTGTGGGTCTGGAGAATATTCCGTGCAACGACTGTAAGTATTGCATGCCCTGTCCTTATGGCATAGATATTCCAGCTATCTTCGTACATTATAATAAATGTAAGAACGAGGGCTCGTTGCCTATGGGCGTTGGCGATGCTGAATATCGCAAGCATCGTCGGCAGTATCTCATCTCACTCGACCGTGTGGTGCCTCGTGACCGCCAGCCTGATCACTGTATACAGTGCGGGCAATGCGAGCCTCACTGCCCGCAGAATATCCGTATCCCTCGCGAACTTCGCAAGATCGACGAGATGATAGAGCGGCTGAAGAGGGACACTCTCGGCAAGGGCGAAGGCCTTACTTGAAGATCTTCTGAGCAAACATCGTGAGATAGATTCGCCAGTTACGCCAGATGTGACCACCGTCGGTCTCTACGTATTCATAAGGATAGCCTTTGCTGTCCCAATATGCGCGGAGGTCGACGGTTGCTTGATAGAGGAAATCTGTCTTGCCCATACCCATCCAGTATAGTCTCGGCTTGCTGCCGAAGAGTCTTGCCGACTGCTGGGCAAAGTCTGGGTCGTTCTTTATCTGTTCAGAGAACGGACCTCCCATAATCTGTGCCTTGCCCAGATGCAGGCCTGCAGAGAACAGTCCATAGTAGTCGAATTTTGTCGGATAGAGCAGACTCACGTGGAATGTATGCCCGCCACCCATCGACAGACCGCAAATAGCACGCCCGGCACGACTCTTGATGGTGCGATAGTTGGCATCGATATAGTTGACAATGTCCATGAAACTCTCTGGGATACTTGCAACAGCAGGGGCAGTAGGACCAGTACCGCTATTGCGGAACCCCGGAGAATACATGCCGAATGACCACTCGCCAGGAGCAGCCTGACAATTTGGATTGCCATTAGGCATCACAACAATCATAGGCTTCGCCTTACCTGTAGCAATAAGATTATCGAGTATCTGAGCCGCACGTCCGAGTTCGCTCCATGCATTCTCGTCACCGCCAGCACCATGCAGCAGGTACAGCACTGGATACTTGCCGCCTTTGTCGTAGCCTGCTGGAGTGTATACAGTCATACGGCGTTGCATCTTCAGCGTGGGGCTATTGTACCACACCTTGGAGAGATTGCCGTGAGGCACTTCGTTGACACTGTACAGATTACCTTTGTCGCCTTTCTCATTGCTGACAATAAAAATATTGCTGAATGATACAATGTCACGGTTTATGTAGATATTGGCGGGATCTTTTATTCCTGACATACCGTCGATATTGAAGGTATAGCTGTACATCTCAGGGGCCAGCTTGTCGGTGGTGTAACTCCACACTCCGTTCTTGCCCTCCTTGAGCTGAGCCACCCCAGGCGCTTCGTAACTGCCAAAGCCTTCGACGTCTACCTTCTGTGTGGGGAGGAAGTCGCCTGTTACCTCTACTTTTACTGCCTTGGGGGCAAAGAGGTTGAAAGTCACAGTACCGTCGGCATTTACTACTGGTGACTGTACATTGGCACTGTTGAAGAGCTTTTCCTGTGCGTGGACACTAAGGCAGCATGAAACCGCAAGTGCCAGAGTGATAATTGATTTTTTCATTGTCGTTTTGTTTTTGTTATTCTAGATTCTGGTGCAAATATACAAAATGTTTTCGAATTCTTAAGTAAGGCAGACAATTTTTGTGAAGAGAATTGTTAAATTATCCAAAAAGCGAAGTCCTCAATTATACTTATTAGCATGTACATCGTCAAAAAACATAAAAAACAGAGTATGAAACTAAACGGGCCTTTACGTGTTGGCATTATTGGTGCTGGATGGATTGCTGAAAAAGCTGCTATAACTCTTGTGTGCTATGCACATTTTTTTTAATTTAGTTAGATAATATCCACTTGCTTGGGAAAGTAGGTGGATTAATCTGAAAAAGATGGGATGAAGATATTATGAGGATACTATTAATAGGTGGAACAGGCACCATCAGCAGTGCTATCACCCGTCAGCTGGCAGCAGGTACAGATGAGTTGTGGCTGCTCAACAGAGGCAATCATAAGAGTGAGACCCCAAACAATGTAAAGCAAGTCATCGCAGACATCAGCAACGAGTCAGATGTACTTAGCCAGCTGGGTGATATGCAGTTCGATGCGGTATGTGAGTTCATCGGTTTCCTGCCATCACAGGTAGAGCGCGACATACGCCTTTTTAAAGGGCGTACTCGCCAGTATGTGTATATATCGTCGGCATCTGCATACAACAAACCGGCAGCAAGTCATATCATTACAGAAGGTACAACTCTTGCCAACCCCTATTGGGAGTATTCGCGCAATAAGATAGCGTGCGAAGAACAGCTGTTGAGGGAATATCGTGAAAACGGATTCCCAATAACTATTGTGCGCCCTTCTCATACTTACTTACTTGGAGACAAAAGCGTTTCAGTTGTCTTCGACTGCACAAAACTGAAGCGTGCTGTTCCTGGTTTCCAGGCCACAACACGCTTTGATGAGGGTGTGCGTCGCTGCATCTCATATCTCCTTGCTCATCCAGAGCTTCAAATGGAGGATACAGAGTTTGATGTCTGGTGCGATCGTATAATAGCTGCTCAGGAAAAAGCAAAGGAACTCGTCTGAGAATGCAGCCTGTTACATATTGCCTGAAACCCTGTTATGCTGCCTTACGTATAAGGTAGCTAAAGACGGAAGTAGTGCCAAAGATGATAATAGCATATATCTGTTTGGCTAATGTGTGAAAGATGGCACCTTCATGAGAAGCTACCATCGCCAAAATGAAAACAGTCAACTCCAATGCTATTACGCGGGCTGCGCGAAGAGAGAGTTCTACCTGATGAATATTTGTTAGCGGACTACTCGTATTTGTCCATTTAAGGCAGTAACTAGGGAAGTAACACCCGACAAGAATCGCTATGACCACTATTGTCACAATAATCATTGCAATATGCTTGCCTTTGAGGACTATGAAATCAAACTGTCCGGTTGTGAGAGCGATAATCCATATTGCCAGTAGCAAGATGCCACAAGCAATCTCGAAGGCTGTTCCCTCTTTGGTACGATTTACGGTTATTGTTGAGAGGTCAAGTGCTTTACTCTTTGCTTCCTCATTAACCTCATTTTCCTTCTTGACATAGTTTACAACTAGCGGATAGAGGGGTATTAGGATTATTGCAGCACAGACAATCAGAGGTATTGAGATGATGTCTTTTATGATGAATAGTCCTGCTAAAAGTACGAGTAGTAATATTTCTGTGCCTATAAGAGCTTTCAATCTAACATTATTGTTCATGACTATGAGTTTGGAAGTTTGCGTATTGCAATAACTAATAGGATATTGACTATCAAACTGAATATAATAATAACTGAAGCGAATGTGACAAATTTGATGACTCCATGTAAATAGAGCATAGTGAAAATAGCAAAAAACATTGCCTCTAATATGGCAATGAATAATAAGGTCTGCTTTCTTCTGTTCATGATTCTTCTTCGTTTGGGTTTTGACGTTTCACCGTAGTCTTCTTTGGCAGACGCTTTGCTTTCCGCAGGGCTTCTGTGATGATCCATTGCAGCTGGCCGTTGGTGCTGCGGA
>DGTJ01000056.1:53102-79769 GCA_002393725.1 Prevotella sp. UBA4339
ACTCGTCCGCAGCCCAGGCCTCTATAGCGTCCATGGTGTCGCTGTCGACACGCAGGATGAAACTCTTAGTAGTCTTTTTCTCTGCCATTAATTATGCATTGTGCATTATTATTGTGTGTTGTTTAGTGATTCAGGGTACCTGTGTTCACTACCGGTTGGGCAGAGTCGTCACCGCAAAGCACTACGAGCAGGTTAGATACCATTGCAGCCTTCTTGTCATCGTCGAGTTCTACTACATTCTCATTGGATAATTTGTCAAGTGCCATCTTCACCATCGAGACAGCGCCTTCCACTATTTTCTCACGTGCAGTGATGATGGCAGAAGCCTGTTGGCGGCGAAGCATTACGGCAGCAATCTCTGGTGCATAGGCCAGATAGTTGATGCGGGCCTCTACCACCTCAATGCCTGCAAGGGCAAGACGCTCGTCGAGCTTCTGTTCCAGTTGCTCGTTGATTTCGTCTGCACTTGAGCGCAGTGTAGGTTCGTCGCTTTTGTTATCCTCATCGTCGTAAGCATACTCTCCGGCTACCTGGCGCAGGGCAGCATCGCTCTGTACCCGCACAAACTGTTCGAGGGCTTTCATAAGTCCCTTTGTGTCGCTACCTACAGTATTTGGTGCGGCTGCCATTGTCTGTGTGTCAACCTCAAAGAGAGCCTTGTATGTGTCTTTCAACTTCCATACGAGCACCAGTCCGATCATAACGGGGTTACCGGTCTTGTCATTTACCTTGATGGGTTCAGCATCCAGATTACGCGCACGAAGCGAAACTTTTTTCGTGCCGTAGAAGGGATTGATCCAGTAAAAGCCCGTCTTAGAGAATGTGCCGCTATACTTACCAAACCATGTTGTTACGCGAGCCTCGTTTGGCTCCAGCTCCATGTGACCGCACCACATTATTATATTTATAATCAGCAAGAGAGCACAGCTTCCAAGCCACCATCCGCCCTGGGCACCATCGCTGGCATCAAGCTGGATAATACTAAGCACGATGCCTACGATGGTTAATACCAGAACTGCAAAGTTTACAAACAACATCAGGAATCCGTTTAATGCCAATCCTCTGAAATCAAATTCTTTTGTTTCCATATCTTTATTATTTTTGTGAGTGATAATTTTGATATCATTTTGATATCGCAAAGATATGTACTATTTTTGGCTCGGCAATGGATTACTCTGAAACTTTAACAATCTTTAATGCTTTTTGAAGTTCCACTTTGAATTGTCGCTGTTGAAGTCGAATTCAGCGAGGGTGGGAGTAGAGTCGCCTGCCGAATAGATACAGTACTTAGTGTTCAGTCCCTCTTGTCCAGGTATAGCGTAAGGCATGATACGGTAGGTACCGTCGGTCAGTTGCTCTATCCACCATAGCTGAGATTTCTCGCCTGCATACTCTCTTGTCGTTAGCTCGAGGGCGCCTGTAGCTGTCAGTGCACGGTTAGTGCCTTCAATCTTTATCTCGTAAAGCGGACCAGTCAGGCGGCCTCCTGCCTCAGGATGTGCGATGATCGTCCAATGCTGCCAGGGGCGGAACATGTAGTCGCTGCAGCGAACTCCGATGTCACCCTTAGGCCATGTGTCAATAACCTCTTCCAGCTTTTGGTTGGCGATGGGCTTTACGGGCTGTTGCATCTGCTCGCGGTTGAACCATCCCTGACGCTCCTGCTTCATACGTACGAAATCGACAGCCAGTTCAAGACTGTATCCGCGACGCTCTGACTCTATCCAGAAGTCTCCGCCCTTGAACAGTTCGCCAGCCACAGGCCAACCGTTTTTCCAGAGCAGGGGGCGTATGCCCAGTGTTGAACGTCCGCTGAGGTCGAGGTCGGCTTCAAAGTGACAAGACATCACCTCTACGCCATTCTCGATTATTGTGCGCCCGAAGTGTCCGGGACCTGTCTTGCGGTCGCCTGCAGCAATCACCATTTTTCCTCCGCCATGAAACATATCGCGGCCTACATTGTCGAGATACGGACCCTGAACGCTGCGTGAGCGTCCTACCACGATGTTATAAGTAGAATTGACACCATCGCAGCATGTGCCGTGAGTTCCGAGCAGGTAGTACCACCCATCGCGATAGATGAGGTCGCTGGCTTCGCAGTCGATGGCGATGTCCTTCTCCTTGTTGCCCTTTACACGGAATCCGGTCTTTGGGTCGAGTTCTATAAGGCGTATGGTACCGAAGTATGTTCCGTAGCTTACCCACAGACGACCTGTAGTGGGGTCTAAGAGCAGTCCCGGGTCGATGGCATCTTGATCCTCCATGCCGTCTGAGGCGCACACCTCTACAGCCTCTGTCCACTTGAAATCGGGCGACTTGGGGTCGAGGGTCTTGTTCCACATTGTCAGTATCCGACCTGCATGTCCTCCGCCTAGTCCTCCGCCTGTGGCACCATAGATACACAGATATCGGTCGCCAATCTTCATAACGTCTGGGGCAGCACCGCCTCCAGGACGTTCTGCACCGCTGTTCCAGGTCCATCCGTCTTCAGAGATGAGTCCTCCTCCGCCAGTGCCGAATGTATAGTATTTGCCTTCGCACTCGGCTATTGTCGAGGGGTCGTGGATATATGGTGCGCCAATTTGCGCATTTGCTGCTGTGGCAAGTGCCAGTGCAGTCAGGATTGTATGTAGTCTTTTCATATTATTGTGCTTTGATTGAATAGTTCTTAACTGGGTTACCTTTCTCGTCGATGAATCGTACACAGAAGTCGCTCATGCCCGGGCCATTGATGATGGCGCCGCGTAGGATGTTACGGCCTTTCTTCAGAGTGAGTCGGGGTGACATTCCGTCGTCCTTTACCATACGGCGGTCGCCAGAGAGCAGTAGTGCCTCCTCACCGTTAAGCCACCACATGGAAGCAGAGTTAGACCCCACTGCCAGACGTACGTTCTTGATGTCCTCGTCGCAGTCGATGATGGTTACTGCCCAGAAGAGTACACCATATACCTGCTGTCCCCATTTCTCTGCGAAGCGGAAGAGCTTTACGTTCATGTTCTCGCTGTCAAGAGCGTGCCAGGTGAGTGTCTGATTGACGGTCTTGATAACCGGTTTTGCCGGCTCCTCCTGTCCGAATCCGCGTCCGAATCCTGCAGGAACTTCCTCACGCTTGAATGATACCTTTACCTTCTGACCGTTCTTCGGAACGATGGTCTGCTGATTCTTGAAGTACTGCATGTTGAAGTGCTCGCGCAGATAAGAATCTGTGAATACGGTATTGCCGCGATTAGGCTTATCAATAGGCTCCAGGAGCATCCAGCGGCGGATGAATCCCTCGTCGTCAGGCTGTGCAGGCTGGGCTGACGCTGGTGAGAAATACTTTGGACGATTTTTGAACTGCACCCAGTCTACGCTTACTCCTGCATCGCCCTCGCAGGTTACCACAAGGTCTGCGACGCCCTTTGGCGTGTACTCCAACGGAGCTGTAAGTGAGAGCCACTGGCCAGTCATGTCCCGCCGGAACATTGCAGGAGTGCCTGCAGGTGTCTCCGGCTTGACAGTCATGTCTACCTTGGCGATTATCTTGCCGTTGGCAGTCTTTTCGCGTACAAACAGTCTAGTATTGCCTGCGGCCTTGGCACTGATCACCATATATCCCTCAGTAAGACAGCTGAAGTCGATGTCGCTATATTTTATCCAACTGCCCTTCTGCGGCAGTGTTGCCTCGAAGCCTCTGAAAGTGTTTACTGTGTCAATCAGTTGTTCTGTTACGTCCTTGCTTGCACTGCTGAAGCGGTCGATCTCTATCTTTTCTGTGGCCTTGTTGATACCTACTCCGCGCAGAGTCTGTTTCACCTCCTGGATAGTGCCGTCAGGATTGAAGTATAGTTTCTCGATACATGCCGAACGGCGCTTGTCGTCATTAGGCGAGAAGTAATTATGGTGATAGAAGAGGTACCACTGACCCTTATAGTTGATGATGCTGTGATGGTTTGTCCAGCATCCGTTGGGCTGCTCGGCCATGATAAGTCCCTTGTACTCGTAGGGTCCCATGGGGTTCTTGCTCATTGCGTAGCCGAGCACTTCTGTCTTCTCCCTGACGTAAGGGTAGGTCAGATAGTAGTTGCCGTTGTACTCGAATGCGAACGGGCCTTCAGCCTGTCTGCTTGGCAGACCCTTAAGGCAGTTGACACCGTACATCTCAAACTCTCTCTCGCCCCACTTTACTTTCTCCTTTGGAGTGTCGTCGGCTAACTCTTTCATATTGTCCTTAAGTTTGGCACAGCGTCCTGCTCCCCAGAAGATATAGGCATTCCCGTCGGATGCGAGGAGCACGCAGGGGTCGATGCCGTTGATGCCTTTTATCGGTTCAGGCTCAGGGATGAACGGCCCCTCGGGATTGTCGGCAACGGCTACACCCACTCCAAAGCCCATACCGGATGCCGGTGCAGAGGGGAAATAGAAATAGTACTTCCCGTTTCTGTATACACAGTCGGGTGCCCACATCGAGTAGGAGTCGGGTCTCACCCAGGGCACTTTATTCTGAGTGATGATCACGCCGTGATCTGTCCAGTCGGTGAGATTCTCGGATGAGAACACGTGATAGTCTTCCATACAGAACCAGTCCTGACGCTGTCCCTCAGGAGGCATGATGTCGTGCGACGGATAGACGTACACCTTATTATTAAATACGCGTGCGGTAGGGTCAGCAGTAAACTGATCCCTGATAATCGGGTTCTGTGCCGACAGCACCATAGGCATCCCAAGCAATAACAATAATAGTCTTCTCTTCATCGTCAGTTAGAATTAGATGATGCAAAGATAGCGATAAAAACAGTAAGCTCCAAAACAAACAGTAGGCGCGATGACATTTTGATACATCAAATATAGAAATTGATACATATTGTAAAAATGAAATCGTGGAATTTTAGTAACTTTGCACCCGTATCGACATTAACTCGCAGAATATGAAAAAAATAACTACTCGTTTAGCTGCATCTGTCATTTTAAGCAGTTTGGTACTGACATCATCTGCCCAGACAGAGACAACGGCCGAGCGCCTGCGTCAGGACTCGCTACTGCTGCAGGCTGCCGTCAGAGGAGACGCAGAGGTGAACCTTCCGCTCTTCCAGACAAAGTACACTGCCGACCCTTCCCCGATTGTTGTGGGCGACACGCTCTTCCTGTTTACCTCGCACGACGCATCGCCCGAAGACATTCCCGACATCAACGAGAGAAGCTCTGCAGGATTCTTCATGTACGACTGGCTCTTATGGTCTACTACCGATATGGTGAACTGGACGGAGCATGGGGCTGTGGCTTCGCTGAAGGATATCCCCTGGCGCAGCAGAGAGAACGGCGCCTGGGCCATACAGACGGTCGAGCGCAATGGAAAGTTCTATCTGTATGCCCCGCTTCATGGGCACGGAATAGCTGTGCTGAAGGCCGACTCGCCATACGGACCGTTCAGAGACCCTATCGGCAAACCGCTGGTGTGGGATCGCAGCAACTGGTACGACATCGACCCCTCTGTATATACCGATGAAGACGGACAGGCATATATGTACTGGGGGAATCCCCACACCTACTATGCTCGTCTGAACGACGATATGATTTCACTCAAGGACAGCGTTGTAAAGCTGCCTCATATCGAGAATTATCAGGAAGGTCCCTGGTTCTATAAGCGCAATGGGCACTATTATCTCGGATATGCTACCACCTGTTGTCCCGAAGCCTTAGGCTACGCCATGAGCGACTCGCCTACAGGTCCTTGGGTGAGCAAGGGATACATCATGCGCCCGACACCGCGCGACAGAGGCAACCATCCGGGAATCATCGACTATAAGGGACACTCTTATATCTTCGGGCAGAACTACGACCTGATGCACATCGAGACATTCGTGCATCACGAGCGTCGCAGCGTATCGGCAGTAGAGATAACCTACAATCCCGACGGAACGATTCAGGAGGTACCCTACTGGCTGGATCAAAAACCCCTTAAGCAGCTCTCCTGGCTTAACCCCTATCAGCGTGTAGAGGCAGAGACTATGGCCTGGGGACTGGGGCTGAAGTCTGCGAAGATGGGCATTAGGAATACTGGAGTAGTAGCTGATATGCCCGAGTCTACGGGCAAGAAAAATATGTATATCTTCGATATCAACGATGGAGAACTGATACGCCTGCGCGGAGTAGACTTTGCCGGAGGTGCCAAGAAGTTTAATATCACTGCATCGGCAACGGGAAAGACTACTGTCACACTGCGTCTTGACAGTCAGAACGGTCCTGTGATAGGAACGGTGAGCATCACTCCAACCGGCTCTCTTGAAGACTATCGTGCCTTCAGCGCAAAGGTGAAGAAGGTTGGTGGGGTACACGATCTGTATCTGTGCTTCGGAAGCACATCGGGCGATGTACGTCTCGACTGGTGGAAATTCAAAAAATAAGATATAGGATATGAAGAAAATAAAGTTAATCGCAATGTGTACAACGATGTTAATGGCAGGATGCACTGCCACAGATATGGAGCAGCAGATAGACGAGTTGTATGCCAGAATGTCGCAGGAGGAGCGCATCGCTCAGTTGAGGAGTATGTATATGGATGACCTCTTCAACGAGCAAGGGCAGCTCGACACAGCCAAGTGTCGCCAGCTGATCCCCAACGGCATAGGTCACTTCTCGCAGTTTGCCATGCAGAAGCCCCGCGATCCAAATGAGCTGCGCGACAGGGTGAAGGCCGTACAGGACTGGCTGATGAACAATACTCCTAACGGCATCCCGGCTCTCTGTCACGAGGAGGTGCTCTCGGGTGTCAATACCAAGGGCTCTACCATCTATCCACAGCAGATAGGGCAGGCTTGTTCGTTTAATCCCGAGCTGGCAGAGTTGAAGACCCTTCAGACCAGTACTGCAATGCGCAAGATGGGTGGTGTGCTGTCACTCTCTCCGATGGTCGACGTATGCCGCACTCCAAGTTTCAACCGCCTGGAAGAGTCGTATGGCGAAGACGGATACCTCTCGGCAGTGATGGGTGTCGCCTTTGTTAAAGGTCTTCAGCAGGGCAACCTGAAGAAAGGCGTGGGAGCCTGTTCGAAGCATTATCTCGGATATGGCGGAGGCGGTGATGCCGACGAGAAGGAGATGATGGAGGAGATACTGCTGCCTCACGAGGCTATGATACGTCTGGCTGGCAGTAAGGCTGTGATGCCTGGATATCATGAGGTGCACGGCACCAAGTGTGTGTGCAACAGAGAGATCCTTGAGGATATTCTTCGCGGATATGTTGGATTCAGTGGGATGATAGTAAGCGACTATACTGCTATCGACCAGATTCCCGAATTGGAGGATGCACTTCATAAGGCTGCTGCTGCCATCAATGGAGGCAACGATGTGGACTTCCCCTTCGGTGCCAACTACCAGTATCTGCAGCAGGCTATCGACGAGGGGCTCGTAAAGCCGGAGACCTTTGAGCGTGCCGTGAAGAATGTGCTCCGCTATAAGTTCCTGGCTGGTCTCTTCGACAAGAATCCTTATCTCTACAGCACGGAAGAGATAAAGCTCGATACTCCCGATGAGCGCAAGACTGCATACGATATCGCCTCGCAGTCGGTTGTGCTTCTTGAGAATAACGGCATCCTGCCACTTGCGACACGCAAGATTCTCCTAACCGGTCCTAACGCCAATACTATGTGGGCTATGCTGGGCGACTACTCCTTCCCTGCAATGTCGTATTTCTGGAAGAAGGTAGAGGAAGACCTCGACCATCCTCATACAGTTACACTGCTTGAAGGTATGAAGAGAAGTGCTCCTGATGGCGTTACTTTGATGTATGAGCGCGGATGCGACTGGACAGAGGAGATAGAGACGAAATTCTCTGAACTGGGCGACGAGCGAGCCTGGGAGTATGAGATCCTGCATCGTAAGGTGAACTCCGGCGAGAAAGCCGACAAGGCTGAGGCGCTGCGTCTGGCAAAGGATGCAGATGTCATCGTTGCTGCCGTAGGCGAGAATGTGATGCTCTGTGGCGAGAACCGCGACCGTCAGGGACTCCGTCTGCCAGGCAGGCAGGAGCAGTATGTAGAGGAGCTCCTTCAGACAGGCAAGCCCGTAGTCCTGGTAGTATTTGGCGGACGTGCCCAGGTGATTTCCGGCATCGCAGAGAAGTGTGCTGCCGTTATCCAGGCCTGGTATCCTGGCGAGGAAGGTGGAAATGCCGTTGCAGATATCCTCTTCGGCAAGGTGTCGCCATCGGCAAAGCTCTCCGTAAGCTATCCTAACACTGAGATATCCCAGCCGATATGCTATAACTACTCAGACACGATGGACTCGCGCATCCAGTGGCCTTTCGGATATGGACTGAGCTATACCACCTTCGAATATCAGAACCTGAAGGCAGATGCTGAGGCAACTACCGACGCTAAGACGGTGAGTCTCTCGTTCGAAGTAAAGAATACCGGTAAGATGGCTGCCGACGAGATTGCCCAGATATACATCTCGCCAAAGAACGAGGGACAGAACATCCGTCCTATCCAGCTGCAGGGATTCGCACGCGTCTCTCTACAGCCTGGTGAGACTAAGACTGTGAATGTGAAGCTCTACACCGAGCAGTTCGGATACTACACCCACAAGGGCGGTCGCCAGTGGAACATCCAGCCTGGAACGTTCACACTTATGGTGGGAGCCTCCTCGCAGGACATCAGGCTGCAGCAGGATATCGTACTGAGCGGACAGCTTGTCACTAAGCCGATCAGAGATTTCTATTTCTCAGAGACTTCTGTTAAATAAATACTAAAGGATTATGGTAAAAAGATTGTTATTGATTCTTGCAGTGCTCGCTATGAGCCAGCTTATTGGTGCACAGACAGGCAACCTCTTCGTAGAGTTGGGCTATAGTCCTGCTCAGGTCGATGCAAAGGTGAAAGAGGTGTTTAATGACGTGTTCTGCGGCCCTAATAAGGTCTACTTCGAGGTAGGCGACACGCTGGGCTATATCTCTGACATTAAGAACCACGATGTGCGCACTGAGGGAATGTCCTACGGTATGATGATTGCCGTACAGCTCGACAAGAAAGATATCTTCGACCGCATCTGGCGCTGGAGCAAGAAGTACATGCAGCATCAGAGCGGCTCTCGCGAGGGCTATTTCGCCTGGAGCTGCAAGACTGACGGCACGCGCAATGCCGAAGGTGCTGCCAGCGATGGGGAGCTGTACTTTATCACCTCGCTGCTCTTCGCCTCCAACCGCTGGGGCAATGATTCCGGCATCAACTACAAGGCAGAGGCACAGCATATCCTCGACTGCATCATGCCTCGCGAGTACACCCCAGAGCCCAGGCCCGGCTTCGGAGGCTTTGGCCCCCAGCAGCAGGGACCGCAGAAAATCTTCCTCATCGATCCCGAAACCAAGCTCATCGCCTTTACTCCTGATGGCTTCGGACAGCGATTCACCGATCCATCCTATCATATCCCCGCATTCTACGAGGTATGGGCACAGTGGGCTGACGACGGGCGCTCTGACTTCTGGAGGGAATGTGCAGCGAAGAGCCGTGAGTTCCTCCATAAATGCATAAACGAGAAGACGGGCCTTAATGCCGATATGTGCCAGTATGACGGTTCGGAGATGCAGATGCCACGATTCCCGGGTATGCCCCAGCGCCCTGAAGGTGCTGCCCCGAGGCGTAACGGTAACAACAACTTCCGCTATGACTCCTGGCGAGTGCCTATGAACATCACTCTCGACTACAGATGGAGCGGAGCTGATGCCGAGTGGCAGCAGAAGTATGGTGAGAAGATACAGAACTTCTTCTATTCCCAGGGCATAAACGATTTCGTCGACCAGTATCGCACAGACGGCACCCTTCCTGAGGGCAATGAGATACTGCGGGCTGGTGGCAGTGAGCCTAAGCTGCGCCACAGTATCGGACTCGTGGCTACCTTAGCTGCTGCTTCAATACTTAGCAAGGATGCCAGACGCAAGGAGTTTGTTGATGCTCTCTGGAATGCTAAGCACGAGCCTTTCGAGGATGGATATTTCGATGCTTATTACGACGGGCTGCTCCGTCTTTTCGCCTTCATGCACCTAAGCGGAAACTATCGTTTAATTAAGCCGTAGGTAAATAGTTTACCGGGAATAACGCAGAGTTTGCGAAATGTAACATTAATGTAGGTGTTACACTTTTGCAAACTCTGCGTTACTTTTGGTAAAGTGACTAAACAATAAAAAGTAATATCTTTGCAGCAGAAAACTTTATTATCAATTATCTAACTAAATTAAAAAAAGTATGTTAAATTTTAAATCACTGCAAAAGCCGTTAATGGCATTGTTCCTGCTCTGTTTGTTCCCAATGGGAGCACTGGCTCAGAGCCTCGTTAAAGGAACGGTGAAAGACGTGGATGGCGAATCGATCATTGGTGCCAGTGTAAAGATTCAGGGCACCAAGACGGGCGTTATCACTGACTTCAATGGTAACTTCAGTATTCAGGCAGACAACAATGCCACTCTGGTTATCTCTTACATCGGCTATACCACTGAAGTAGTAAAGGTGGCAGGCCGCAACAATCTTTCTATTACTCTTAGGGAAGACGCACACGCGCTGAGCGATGTTGTCGTTATCGGTTATGGCGTACAGAAGAAGAGCGACCTGACAGGATCAGTAGCATCAGTAAAGGCTGAAGACCTCCAGAACCGCTCTACCACCGATGCTGCTGCTGCTCTGCAGGGTAAGGCTTCGGGTGTGCAGGTGCTGAACGGTTCAGGTAAGCCTGGACAGGGGGCAAGCATCAGAGTCCGTGGTTATTCTTCTAACTCAGACAAAATTGGCCCGCTGCTTATCGTCGACGGTCTTCAGGTGTCAAGCATCCAGTACCTCGATCCTTCGATGATTGAGTCGATGGAGGTGCTGAAGGACGCTGCTTCGGCTGCCATCTACGGTGCTGAGGCTGGTAATGGTGTCGTACTTATCACTACTAAGAATGGTAGCAAGGGTAAGGGCAGTATCAACTATACCGCCAAGTTCACCAATCAGTCACTCGGTCATGTAGGCAAGCTCTTGAATGCTTCTCAGTTTATCGACTGGATGGGCATGCAGCTTGGCGAGAGCAGGGTGAGCGGCGATATGAACGATGCTGAGAAGGCATACGGCTGGAATCGTAACACCAATACCGACTGGATGGATGAGTACTTCGAAAACACCTGGGCTCAGCAGCATACGCTGACCTTCGAGGGTGGTAACGATCGCGGTTCTTACTTCTTGAGCACAAGCTACGTCAATCAGGACGGTATCGTAAAAGGCAACAAGGATAAGTATGAGCGCCTGACAGCACAGATCAATGCCGACTATAAGATTAAGGACTGGCTGAAGGTAGGTACAAACACCTCTATCGAGAAATGGTCTTCACGCGGAGTGTCAGAGAACGGATACGGCTCTTCTTTCGAGATGCTGCTGCTCATCGACCCGCTGACTCCTCTCTACTGGACAAGTCCTAACCAGATGCTCGGTGACTATAAGAACTACTATCAGGAGGGTCTGGCTGGCAACTCCAACTATACTCTCTTCGGTGATGAGAACGGCTACTATGCCACATCTTATTTCAACCAGCGCCTTGCAGGAGGTAACCCGTTCTCGCAGCGCGACCGCTCTTGCGCAAAGAATGACGGTGTCAATGTAAATGGTGTCGCATTCATGAACATCACTCCTATCAAGCAGGTTACCTTCACATCACGATTCGGCTATCGACTCTCATTCTCAAACAGCTCCGACTGGCAGTTCCCATACTATGTGAACGGTCAGACCAAGGGCGACAACTACCTTATCAACGGCCAGAGCAGCAACTCTACCTGGTATCAGTGGGAGAACTTCATCAACTACAATCAGGACTTCGGTAAGCACAACGTAGGTGCGATGGCCGGTATGTCGTATCGCCAGTCAGACTCTAACTACGTGAGAGGCGAGGCATCAGGCCCCGACATCCTCACTGCCTATGAGTCAAACTATATCTACCTCAACAGTATCAACGGTAACTCCAATACCACAAAGACCATCAAGGGTCTTCCCGGAACTACCCGCGCACTCTCTTATTTCGGACGTCTGCTCTACAGCTACGACAATCGATACAGCGTACAGGCTAACTTCCGTGCCGATGCATTCGACTCTTCGAAGCTGTCAAAGGACAAGCGCTGGGGTCACTTCTTCTCTGCATCTGCAGGATGGACATTCTCTAACGAGAAGTTCTTCCAGGACAACATCGACCCGAGTATCATCTCTTTCGGTAAGATCAGAGCTTCTTGGGGTACTAACGGTAACGTAAACGTGCTGCACGACTATTCATACACAGCAGGTATCCCTCTCAACAGCCAGATCTACAACTATGGTCCTACAGAGGCTGTCACATACGGTTCTATGCCTAACGGTATTGCCAACCCCGACCTTACTTGGGAGAAGTCAGAGCAGATCGACCTCGGTCTTGACCTCCGCTTCCTCAACGATCGCCTCGCGCTCGGTATCGACTGGTATAAGAAGACCACAAAGGATCTGCTCGTTCCGGCTCCTGTGATGCCTGAGTCAGGTGCATCCACAATGACTATCAATGCCGGAAAGGTGCGCAACAGCGGTGTTGAGTTTGAACTCTCTTGGAAAGACAATATCGGTGACTTCAGATATAGTGTATCTGCCAATCTGGCTACACTCAGCAACAAGGTTACATACCTTGATCCTTCTATCGAGCGCCTGCAGGGTGGTACAGTCGACGGTGCCAGCCCAGAAGTTGTTGCATGCTTCTTCGAGGAGGGTGAGCCTCTGTGGTACATGCGTGGTTACAAGTATGCCGGACGTGCAGACGACGGTACAGCTCTCTACTATACAAAGGACGGCAAGACTACCAACGACCCGCAGGCTGATGACATGACCAACGTGGGTTGCGGACTGCCAAAGGTGACCTATGGTATCACTCTTAATGCAGAGTACAAGGGCTTCGACCTTACAGTCTTCGGTGCTGGTCAGGGCGGTAACGATGTCTACTACGGACTCTATCGTACGGGCTACAACAATATCGCCAAGGGTGTCTACGATGACTTCAAGTCTGACAAGCTTCCAACGGCAGCAAGTGTAGCCGGTAGCGGTACATTCTGGCGCTCTTCAGCTATGGTCTACAGCGGAGCATTCTTCAAGCTCAAGCAGATCCAGCTCGGCTATACACTGCCTAAGGCCATCACACAGAAGGCCTTCATAGAGAATCTGCGGCTGTACGTTTCACTCGACGACTTCTTCACATTCACTTCTTATCCTGGCCTCGATCCAGAGACTACCACTCAGGGCTTCAACTGCCCAGGTCTCGACAAGGGTGCTTATCCTACGATGAAGAAGATGGTTCTCGGCTTAAGTGTTACATTCTAATTTAGTTTTTTTAAAATCGGATAGAAATATGAAAAAGATATTATTTTCTGTAGCATTGCTTTCTGCAGGCATGATTCTCTCTTCATGCGAAGACAGACTTGACGTTGAGCAGAAGGCGACAAGTAGCACGGGCAATTTCTATAAGACGGATGCTGATGCCAAGTCGGCCGTTACTGCCATGTATGCTACTTATAGTAATGAGATAGGCGGTAATGAGGGCATCTGGAATGCATATATCATGGGTCTGAACTACTCTGCCGACGATGTGTTTGCTGCCGGAGGTGACAGAAACGACCATGCAGACTTCCGCGTGCTCAACGAGATGCGATATGATCCGAGTTCTGCTCCTATCAAGCAGCTCTACAACCACATCTATAAGTCCATCTATTCGGCCAACCTCGTGATCACCTATTTTGGCGAGACTGCCGACACACAGGTCAAGAAGCAGGCTGTGGCTGAGGCAAGGGTGATGCGTGCCTGGGCTCACATGCTCGCTGCACAGGTGTACTACCAGCCGCCATTGATCGATCATTTGATTACTACCGAGAAGCCTACCAATGCCGAGTCGCAGAAGGCCATCTTCGACTGGTGCGTAAAGGAGTGTGAAGAGGCTATGAGCGACCTTGCAGAGCGCAAGGGCCCGAATGATAAGGAAGGCGCATGGTATGCCACAAAGGGCTTCGCTCAGTTCGTTGGAGGTAAGGCTGCCCTCTTCGCTGGCGACAATGCCAAGGCTGCCAGCATGCTGAAGCCTCTCGTAGAGTCTCCAAACTATGCTCTCGTTCCTGGTGAGCGCTTCCGCGACCTCTTCCACGTAGAGGGCGACGGCTGCGAGGAGAAGATTTTCGAGTTCAACTATATCACAAATACTGCAGCTTCAGGAGGCAATGCTCCTTGGAGCCCAAGCAACAACAGAGGCCGCTGGATGGTTGCCAACGTGCTCAACTGGCGTGGTGATGATATCGTAGGCGGTGGTAAGAACCCACAGATCTGCTCTACTGGCGGATGGGGCGGTGGCTCTATCAATCAAGATTTTGCCCACAAGATGCTCGACAATGATGGCGACAGCTATCGTCGTAAGGCTACATTCCTCACTTCCGACGAGTTCTTCTACGATGAGAAGCTCTGCGGCTGGCGCAGCGATGCTACCTGCAAGACCCGTGCAGAGAAGGAGTTCGACCCTGAGCGTGGTATCCGCAAGGAGGCTGGCTCATTCTCACGCAGCGACGTGATGGAGGTTAAGATGATGATGCATCCTAACGATGCAGGACTGGCAGTGGGCGACAACTGTAACCAGACCAATCTGTGTCTCGCTCGTCTTGCTGAGGCTTATCTGCTCTACGCTGAGGCTTGTCTGACAACTAATCCTGCTGAGGCTAAGAAGTATATCAACAAGATTCAGGTGCGTGCCGGCTCAAAGACCATCTCTGAGAATGTAGACCTTCAGGTGCTTCAGGACGAGAAGGAGTATGAGCTATGGTTCGAGGGCTGCCGCTGGTTCGACATCGTGCGCTGGGGCATTGCCAAGCAGTGCTACGACAAGGTGCTCGACAATATTCCTCTCCAGTGGGACGAGTACTGGACTTCGGGCGGCACAAAGCCTCACAAGCTCTATTACAAGGTTCACCATCCGTTTGCAGAGGCTGGCATACATCTTGAGTTCGTGGCTGGCAAGCACGAGTACTGGCCGATTCCACAGAGCACGATCGAGGTCAACGATCAGATGCATCAGGTGCGCGGTTGGGCTAACTAAGATGACCTTTTAAATAAATTAAGACCTCACAGAGTGGATGTGACACTTTGTGAGGTCTTTCTTATGGCGTGTACTTGAAAGTCCTCATTCAATAAATGCCACCTATTTGGCAATAAGTGGCACTTATCGCGCGATAAGTGCCACTTGCTTAAGAGAATGTCACAACTTTGCAGCTCGATAGTAACGAGCCGTAACATCATCGGGCACGAGCCGTAATGTCGTTAAGCACGAGCCGTAATGTCGTTAAGTACGAGCCGTAATGCCGTTAATTGCCCTTTTCATCCACTGCATCAACATAGATGGCGCGTAGCATTAATTTCCTCCTTTTCTGTATATATATAAATAAGGTGTACGCAACTGGAGCGGTTTTGAAGCTGAATCATGGGAAAATTTGTATGAAATGGGCTATTCTGTAGAAGTTTTTCAATTTTACGGCGTATTTAATGATTATTAACTAATAATTCTGCTGTCGCATTATTATTTTTCATAAATTTGCAAACGCGATATGTATATAGGATAAATTTACTTTAGTATTAATCAATTGTAACTTAATCATGAATAGAAGATTTTCTTTTGGCATTTTAGCGAGCGTAATCGCTTTGATGGGCGCAATGGTCTTTTCGGCTTGCGGCCATGATGACATTTACAGTGAGTCGAATGTAGAGCGTATGACCAATGCGACGTATGCTGCAGCTTTTGAGAAAGCCTTTGGCAAGGTAGGCTCTAATGTGGATTGGGGTTTCAGCACGAAGTCCAAAATCCGCACCCGTGCTGTGGGCGACTATGCTTCGGCTAAGGGCGCTATTGCGGCAACCGTCACTTTCCCCACTGACTGTGATGCAGGTAATTTCCTGAAGGATGTACCTGAAGGAGCTATCAAGCTTCCTGCAGATGGAAGAGGACCAGGCTCCTACTATATCGATGGAACTACCACAAAGGTTTCTACATGGGCAGGCGCCAGCAAGATTTATGTGAAGGGCAACGTAGACCTGTCAGCCGATGACACCGATGCTACTGCACCTAAATTTGCCCCCGACTTTCGTTCGGAAATCTACCTGCTTGAGGGGGCTACCTTGAAATTAGGCGAGCAGAGTGCCCTCAATTTCAATGTTGCCGCTATTTACATTGCAAGCGGTGCAAAACTCGAGACTGCCGGACTCCTTAAGGCTAACAATAGCACGAAGGTCTACAATCACGGAATCGTAAGTGCCGGAACTTTTGAGGTTAACACAAGCAGTTTCCTATATAATGTAGGTACGCTTACGGCCGGCAGCGTGAATGCAGAGAGCAACGATAGCCGAATCGTCAACGACGGTACTGTCAATGCCACCGATGTAGTAGTGAATGCCGGTGCCGTTCAGAACAATGCCGAGTGGACAGTCTCTGCTACTACAAGGATCCATAGCAACAACTCTGGCTGGGTAAACAACGGGCATTGGACTACTCGTAACTATGCCTACATTGGCGGAAGCGAGAACGTGATCAACAACTGTTTCCTTGAGGTGACAAACGACTTTGAGATGAATATCTCTTCAGTTACCGGAGCATTCAAGATGGATTCCGGCTGCGGTGTGGTGACAAAGAACTTCTATGGAGGCAGAGATTCAAGCACAGGCGCCATCTCCGGTCCGTTTAAGATTGTGATGGGTGCGGCTTCTGTATTCAAAGTTACTGAAACAGCCGTGCTTGAGAGTGGGCGCAGCTCTGTAGGCGATAACTACGCATACGGAATCTTCGGACCTACTACTGGCGGATATGCCGTATTCCAGGCAAAGAACATTGTCAGAGAGGCATCGCTTGCAAATACTTGGGGCGCAGTGACCTATGGCGGCAACCTGTATGTTTCGGCTGAGACTCATTTCGCTCAGGGTAACGACGGAATGGCTGCCCACAAGTATATTTTCGAGCAAGACGGTTTCAGCGTTGATACCAATATCTATGCAGCAGGCTTCAAGCCCGGCAAGCCCAGCATCAAGATTAAGGAGACTGCCTGCTGCCCAGGCTTCGAGGGCGACGATGAGCCGGATCCCACCTACTATCGCGTGATTGCTGAGGACCTCTCTGCACAGGAGGCTGGCGACTTCGACTTCAACGATGTTGTCTTCGATGTCATCAAGGCCGAGGGCGACAGGACCACTCTGAAGCTTATCTGTGCCGGAGGTGTGCTTCCTCTGAGAGTCAGGGGTGCCAGCGAGCCTGAGGGTGTCGAGATACACAGCGTGTTTGGACAGTCAGCTCCTAATGCTAAGGGCGAATATAGTATGTATAACACTGGTGCCGGACCTACAGCGCCTGAGACGGAGTTTACCGTTGCCGGCACGTACACCACTCCCGAGCAGATCAAGAATATCATTATCGAGGTGAAGAAGAATGATATATGGATGTCTCTCAACGCTACTCGTGGCGAGGCAGCCTGCAAGATCCTTGTCGACAGCTCGTTCAAGCCGGTGAGAGAGAGGCGTAACATCGCTGACGAGAATCAGCGGTTCACCGACTATGTCCAGGGTACCTTCGTGGATGACTTCTGGTGGAAGTAAGTAATGAGTAATAAGAAATGAAGCAGTTGATTATCAACTGCTTCATTTCCTTTTAAGTCGGGATGAGGCGACTCGAACGCCCGACCCCTACGTCCCGAACGTAGTGCGCTACCAACTGCGCTACATCCCGAATCTGCCCGCTGCTATGCGGTACAGAACCCTTTTGCGGCTGCAAAGGTAATGCAAAAAAATGAAATACGTGCAGAAAAACACGAATATTTTTATTTTTTATTCATACGATAGTACTTTCTGAACTGGGTGTACTCGTCGCATCTTGCTATATAGCCGTCAGCTGGATTGTCGCCAGTGAGCTCGTAAAGGCTCTTGAAGGCAATATACTGTGGTGAGGTGGTGAAATACTTGTCGACGTAGTCTGCCTTCTTTTCATCCCACACTTTGTCGCGCCACAGATTGCGGTTGGTCTCTCCCCAGCTCCTGTTGCCGTAGAGCTCTCTGTAGCCCATAGCGAAGAGGGCCTTGCGCTTAAGGGCGGCATCTGTCGATGCAGAGGCCTTGCTGAGCAGCGAGAGAGCCTTCTGCGACATGTCGATCTCGTTGACGCGGGTGCTGTCGTAGACGCTCTTCGCGTAGTGCAGCAGCCACCAGCACTCGCCGTAGATGCTCGCCTGGGCATAGCGCACTGCAAGGTCGTAGCATCGCTGCTCGAGGGCCTTGCCGCTGAGCAGGTGCATAGAGCCTTCCAGCTGCTGCATCTCATTGCAGAAGTTGAGCTTTATCTGCTTGTACCACTTGTACTCTTTCTCGTAGGCTTGGCTCTCGTCGAGCCTCTGGTGTCTTATCCAGGGTTCTACCTTGTAGCTGCGGTTGAGCGAGTAGAATCGGTACATGTTGCTGTGATGGCTGTTGTAGTAGTCTGCCGGTACGCCCTTCAGCCACTCGATGGCCTTGTCCCACTTCCCGAGGCGCATGTACTTCGTGCCGATAAGCTCTGACAGCGCCATATTGTCTTTGTTGAGGTTTGACTTCAGAAACTTGTCGAGCTTGTTGGTTGCCGGTGAATTGGTGTAGCTGAGGTATTTCTCTACATTGTCCACACGCATGGTGTCGATGTCGAATCCGCTGAGTCGGCTGTTGCATACATTGGTGATGGCTACGAGTCGCACCGGGCTGGCGGCATAGTGCTTTAGTAGGAGCTGGTTGGTGATGCGGTTCTCGGCATCGCTGAAGAATCCGTCATCCTTGCCTTTCTCCTTCAGCCAGGCGAGCTCGTCGGCAAGGTAGTCGTCGAAGGCCTTGCCCTGTTTGGCTTGTGCAGCGGTGATGTATAACAGCAGCACGCGGGCATTGTCCTTCATGCGCTCAGTGCCTTTCAGCGAGGTGGCAGCGATGATGTCGGCAGTGGCTTCCTTGGTGCTGCCGGAGAGGTATTCGAGCCAGGCCTTTGCCGTCTTCCACATCATCGGGCAGTCGGTCTTGCCCTCTCTCACCACCTTGTCGCAGAACTTCTGCATCTGGTGTGACTCCTGCCTGTTGATGTCGCGTACGAAGAGTTTTCCCTGTGCCGTGCTGTAGTCTTTGTCGGTGGCGTCGGCAGCCTCCTGGGCATTGTTCACGAAGTCTTTGAGCAGCCAGGGGAGCACCTTTGAGGTAGGGTTCTGGCTGTAGTAGTTGCTGATGGCCTGGAATGAGCGCTTCTTGTAGAAGAGCGTCATCAGGCTCTCGTAGTCGTCCATCTCGGCAAAGAGCTCTGCAGCCTCCGTCTCACGGCCCGACTTGTAGAGTGCTCCGGCATAGATGTTCTTCATCATGTCTTTATATACTGTCTCGATGTACTGGCTGGCGGTCTGCTCCCAGAAGCTGATATTGTCCTTATGCCGTCCGAGCACCATGTTGCAGCGCATGTAGAGCAGGGCGTGCTGCGAGCGGAGCTTGGTCTTGGTCTTGCTCATGGCATAGCTCCTGACGGCCTGCAGGTCGCGCCGCTGGGCATTGAGCTCTTCCTTGGTGGGGTAGTTCCACTCGTGCTGCTTACGCTCCTCGATGTCAGAGCAGTCGAGGTACTTCTTCAGGTTCTGGATGTAGCTTACCATCAGTGCGTCGCGCTTCTTGCGGGCTGTCTTGATGGCTTCGTCTGGCTGGAACCAGAAGTATTCGTCGGTGGAGCCGAGGTAGGCTTTCCAGTTGCTGTCGCAGATGTCCGACACTCGCTCTCTGAAATTGTTGCTCTTGTAGGGGCTGAACAGGTAGTAGTTTGTAGTACCTATCCATCCGCAGGAGAGCATCGGCAGTGTGATTGCCGACAATAGGCTAATGATGATAAATCTCTTCATAGGTCTCTGATTTATAACGGTTTATATTGTCTTTATCTAAATGGTATGTTATGATGCTTCGGCTGATGTCGCTGCGCTCTGCCTCTATCGCCTTCTTCACCTTCAGTATCTCTTCGGCCTCTACAGAGTGCTCCACGCGTACGCCGCTGATCTCCCTGACCCATACGAAGACGGGGTAGGCGGCAGCGAGCGGCAGTGGATAGCTGTCAAGGCGGCTGAGGTAGGGGTGCACGTCGCGATAGTCGAGTATGGGGTTGCGCTGCTCCCACTTGCGGGGGTCACCGGTGTTGTATACCATCAGCGCTCCGTAGTCCACTGGAGGTGCCTCCATCGAGAGCTGGTGCAGTCGGATGGTGGTTGAGAGCCGCGTGAAGTGGCGGTTGAAGGCTGGCGTATGGGCTATCGCCTTGAGGAAGTCGTAGTATATCTTGCGGCTGCGTGATGTGTAGTCGCAGTCGATCTGTATCTCGCTGACGTTCCTGATGTCGTTGGTCTCGTTCATCTGGGCGATGCGGCTGACGAGCTTCTCGGCCAGTCCTTCGTGCTGCTGATGCATGCAGTCTTCGGTGATGTACACGGTAGGTATCACCTCGATGCTGTCGGGCAGGGTGTCGGAGAAGGTGATGGTGGCATTGGGCTTGGGCTCGCTGCCGTCGTCGCTCATCACTACGTCGAAATATCGGCAGTACACCTTATTAATATTGTACTGTCTGATGAAAGCCCTCTCTGTGGAGTCGAGCCTGAGGTCGGTGCGCCAGTAGTATACGGCATTGCCTATGTCGAGCGGCTTGCCTCTCCCTGACGGCTGACGCTGACAGGCGGTGAGCAGCAGCAGTGAGATCAAGAGTGTAGATATGACAGATCTGTTCATCACAACAGTTCGGGCAGCTGGAATAGCTTATTGCTGTTGCTGCCCTTGATGAGTATGTAGTAGCCTTCGGGGCAGTTGCTCTTTATTGCAGCCTTCACCTCTTCCACATCATGGAACTTTCTGAAGGGGCAGTCGATGTCCTTGAAGTTGTCGCCCACGAGCCATACCTCGTCGTAAGCGGCTTCTTTCAGATAGTCCACCATCTTGCGGTGCTCGCTTTCGCTGTCGGCACCCAGCTCGCCCATCTGTCCGAGTATGGCCATCTTCCTGTCGGCCTGGATCATGCTGAAGTTCTCGAGGGCAGCCTGCATCGAGGTGGGGTTGGCGTTGTAGGCATCCACGATGAGGTGGTTCTTCTCGGTGACGGTCATCTGGCTGCGGTTGTTCTGCGGGGTATATTCCTCGAGCGCCGCACAGATCTTCTTGCGGTCTACTCCGAAATTGATGCCTACGGAGATGGCTGCGAGGAGGTTGTCGATGTTGTATGCTCCGATGAGCTTTGTCTGCACCTTGTGCCACTTGGTGCTGCGTCCTTCTTCCTCGAGCGTCATCAGCGGTTCGCGCCAGCGGAACTTCAGGAAGGGGTTGCACTCTATCACCTCGCCGCTGATACACGTGTACTGGTTGTCGGGGTTGGTAGAGTAGGGCGTGAGCCATATCTCCTCGTCGTCGCCTATCTGGTTCATCAGGTGCTCGTTGTCGGCATTGATGAAGATGAGCCCGTCCTGCCTCGTGCGTAGGAAGTCGTAGAGCTCGCACTTGGTCTTGATGACTCCCTCGAAGCTGCCGAAGCCCTGCAGGTGTGCTCTGCCCACATTGGTGATCAGTCCGCAGGTGGGCTCTGCCGTCTCTACGAGTGTCTTGATGTCGCCGGGATGGCTTGCTCCCATCTCGATGACGGCTATGTCGTGCTCACCGGTGAGGCGGAAGAGAGTCTTGGGCACGCCTACGTCGTTATTGAAGTTGCCCTGCGTATAAAGCACGTTGTACTTCTGCGACAGCACGGCGGCCACGAGCTCCTTTGTGGTGGTCTTGCCGTTGGTGCCCGTGATTCCGATTACGGGTATGTCGAACTGCCTGCGGTGCTCGCGGGCGAGGTCTTTGAAGGTCTGCAGACAGTTGTCTACTTTTATTATGCGCTCGCTAAGAGCGCTGGGGATGTCTTCGGGTGTCTCGTCGACGATAGCATAGGCACATCCTTTCTCGAGTGCCTGTACTGCAAACCTGTTGCCATTGAACGATTCTCCCTTCAGTGCGAGGAAGATGCTTCCTTCTGGGCACTCACGGCTGTCGGTAGTGATGCAGGGGTGCTGCTGATAGAGTTTATAAAGTTGCTTAATTTCCATATATTTGCCAATTTTGGTGCAAAGTTACGAAATAATTCTTAATTCATTATTTAATTCATAATTATTTTCGTAACTTTGCGGTCGAAATGGACTATACGCTCAATTTACACGGGCGGTTGATGGATTTCAGTGAACCGCAGGTGATGGGTATCCTTAATGTGACGCCCGATTCCTTCTTTGCCGGCAGCAGGAGTCAGACAGAGAGGGAGATAGCCGTGCGCTGCAATCAGATCGTGAGCGACGGAGCATCGATAATCGACATCGGAGCCTGTTCCACCCGTCCCGGTTCCGAGCCTGTGTCAGAGGCTGAGGAGTCTGCCCGCCTGCGTATGGCGCTCGACATCGTGCGCAGTGAGTTGCCCTATAGTGTCATTTCGGTAGACACCTTCCGTCCCGACGTGGCCCGCATGGCCGTTGAGGAGTTCGGAGTGGATATCATCAATGACGTAGGCGATGACAAGTCGATGTATCGTATGGTGGCCCGTCTGGGCGTGCCCTATATCCTGATGTCGGGTAAGCCCACGATGCGCGAGATACTTCTTGATTTCGCATCATCCGTTCAGCAGTTGCGCGACTATGGAGCCAAGGACATCATCCTCGACCCCGGTTTCGGTTTCGGCAAGACTCTGGAGCAGAACTACGAGGTGATGAGTCAGCTGGAGGAGTTGCAGGTGATGGGTCTTCCCATCCTGGTAGGCATCTCCCGCAAGTCGATGATCTACAAGAAGTTGAAGATCACGGCCAATGATTCTCTCAACGGCACGACCGTACTGAACACCGTTGCCCTGATGAAGGGAGCCTCCATCCTTCGTGTTCACGATGTCCGTTCAGCCGTCGAGTGTTGCAATCTCCTCACTCCCCTCCTCCCATCTCCACATAGTCCGGCTATCTAAAGTCTAATTGTATGTTCTTCGAGTTTGGCATAAAGGATATCATTGACATCATTCTGGTAGCGATACTTCTCTACTACATCTACCGTCTGATGCGCGACTCACGTTCGGTCAACGTGTTCAATGGTATCATGACATTCGTCCTGATATGGTTACTGACATCGCAGGTGCTTGAGATGCGTCTGCTGGGCTCCATCATGGACAAGCTCGTCAGCGTGGGTGTCATAGCCGTCATCGTGATATTCCAGGAGGACATCCGCAAGGTGCTATATAATCTCGGAGCCCACCAGAGGGTGAGGGCGCTGGTGAAGCTCTTCTCCTCGAAGCAGAACGACAAGGAGAAGCGTGACGTCAAGAAGGCCATCATGCCAGTAGTGATGGCATCGATGAATATGAGTCGCGGCAAGGTGGGAGCCCTCATCGTGATAGAGCGGCAGTCGCTGCTTGACGATATCGTGGCCACCGGCGATACTATAGACGCCAACATCAACCAGCGGCTGATAGAGAACATCTTCTTCAAGAACTCCCCCCTGCACGACGGGGCGATGGTCATCTCAAAGAAGCGCATAAAGGCGGCAGGATGCATACTCCCCGTGAGCCACGACCTCGACATCCCCAAGGAACTGGGCCTTCGCCATCGCGCAGCACTGGGCATCTCGCAGGAGACCGACGCTGTGGCAGTAATCGTCAGCGAGGAGACGGGAGGAATCTCTGTGGCGGTGAAAGGCCGGTTCCAGCTCAACCTCTCGGCAGAGGAACTGGAGGGGATTCTCACAAAAGAACTAGAATAGTGTTTTACATTTAATTTATAAAAACAAATTATGGATCTATTAAGTCAAATTGTAGCGCGTGCTAAGAGTAACAAGCAGCGCATCGTGCTCCCAGAAGCAGAAGAGGAGCGCACACTTTGTGCAGCCGACAAGGCTCTCGGTGATGATATCGCAGAAATCATCCTCATCGGTAACCCCGCTAAGGTTGAGGCTCTGGCAAAGGAGAAGGGACTCACCAACATCGGTAAGGCCACTCTTATCGACCCGGAGAACTATGAGAAGAGTGAGGAACTGGCAGAGAAGCTGGCCGAAATCCGCAAGTCGAAGGGTATGACCATCGAGGAGGCCCGCAAGCTGGTGAAGAATCCTCTGTATCTCGGATGTATGATCATCAAGACCGAGGGTGCTGACGGCCAGATCTCAGGTGCTCTCTCTACCACAGGCGACACCCTGCGTCCTGCACTGCAAATCATAAAGTGCGCTCCTGGTATCACTTGCGTAAGTGGCGGTCTGCTGCTCATCTCCAAGGAGAAGCAGTATGGTGAGGATGGTGTACTCGTCGTAGGCGACGTAGCTGTTACTCCTATGCCTGATGCTGCACAGCTCTCTCAGATAGCAGTATGCACGGCTCAGACAGCCAAGTCGGTAGCCGGTTTCGCAGAGCCTCGCGTAGCGATGCTGAGCTTCTCTACCAAGGGAAGTGCCAAGCATGAGGTATGCGACAAGGTCATCGAGGCCACTCGTCTGGCAAAGGAGATGGCTCCTGAGCTGAAGATCGACGGTGAGCTGCAGGCTGACGCTGCCCTCGTTCCGTCGGTAGGTGCCAAGAAGGCTCCGGGCTCTGACATCGCTGGCAAGGCCAATGTGCTGGTATTCCCTAACCTCGAGGTGGGTAACATCGGCTATAAGATGGTACAGCGCCTGGGTGATGCCATCGCCATCGGTCCGATCCTCCAGGGTATCGCCCGTCCGGTGAACGACCTCTCTCGCGGCTGCTCCGTAGATGACATCTACTACATGATCGCCATCACAGCCTGCCAGGCAATGGACGCAAAGAAGTAAATAGAAGTATAATATATATGAAAGAAATGTGAATAATGTGAATAATTTGGTTCAGAAATAAGAATAATAATTATTGTTTGAAACAGGCGTAAGAATAAAGGAATCATTATGACCAGGCAAGAGTATAAGGATATTTATGATGCCGTTGGAGCTGCAATGGAGGTCTATAATACTTTGGGTAGAGGCATGTCTGAACTGGTGTATCAGGAAGCTCTTGCAATGGAAATGGATGAAAGAGGAATGGCATTTGAGCGCGAAAAGCAATTAAGGCTGTACTATAAGGGAGTTTTGATGCAGAAGATGTTTTTTGCCGATTTTGTCTATAAGGACATCATCATAGAATTGAAATCTGCAGATTCTATTTGTTCAGACCATCGTGCTCAGCTATTCAACTATATGCGTATCACAAAGAAGTACAGAGGTGTTCTCTTAAACTTTGGAGAAAAGAAACTGCGTGCTGAGCGATATTTGTATCTTCCAGAAGAAGACAACTTCATCCTCCTCACTCAAGACAACTATACGCAATATATCACAGATTAATTATTATTTATTTCTGGCCTAAATTATTCACATTATTCACATTTCTTTCATAACAAAAAAACAAATAACATGAAGATATTAGTATTGAATTGTGGTTCGTCCTCTATCAAGTACGCACTGTACAACATGGACGACAAGTCGGTAATGACAAGTGGTGGTGCCGAGCGCGTCGGCTTGGACGGAGCTTTCGTAAAGGTAAAGCTGGCCAATGGAGAGAAGAAGCAGATTATGCACGATATCCCCGAGCATACTGAGGGCGTGAAGTTCATCTTCTCCCTGCTCACCGACCCGGAGATTGGAGTCATCAAGAGCCTCGACGAGATCGACGCAGTAGGTCATCGCATGGTGCACGGAGGTGAGAAGTTCAACAAGTCAGTGATCCTCACCGATGATGTGCTCAAGGCCTTCGAGGAGTGCTCCGACCTTGCCCCACTGCACAACCCCGCCAACCTGAAGGGCGTGAATGCCGTCAAGGAGCTGATGCCCGGCCTGCCTCAGGTGGGAGTGTTCGATACCGCTTTCCATCAGACGATGCCCCCAAAGGCCTACATGTATGCCATCCCCTATGAGCTCTACGAGAAGTACGGCATCCGTCGCTATGGCTTCCACGGTACGTCTCATCGCTATGTGAGCGCCCGTGCATGTGAGTTCCTCGGCATCCCCGCAGAGGGCACGAAGATGGTGACTTGTCACATAGGCAACGGCGGCTCTATCGCAGCAGTGGTCGACGGCAAGTGCGTCGACACCTCAATGGGTCTCACTCCCCTGGAGGGTCTTGTGATGGGCACCCGTTCAGGAGATATTGACGGCGGCGCAGTCACCTTCATTGAGAAGAAGCTGGGCCTCGATGCCGACGGTATGTCAAACCTGCTCAACAAGAAGAGCGGTGTTGCCGGCATCACTGGCGGTTCGAGCGACATGCGCGACGTAGAGAATGCAGCCAAGAGTGGCGACGAGAAGGCAAAGCTGGCTCAGGACATGTACTTCTATCGCATCAAGAAGTATATCGGAGCCTATGCAGCAGCCATGGGCGGTCTCGACGTAGTGGTGTTCACTGCAGGCGTAGGCGAGAACCAGGTGTCTATGCGTTCTGAGGTCTGCAAGGGTCTTGAGTTCCTTGGCATCAAGTTTGACGAGGCAAAGAACAATGTCCGCGGCGAGGAGGCAGTTATCTCTGCCGACGACTCTAAGGTGAAGGTCGTAGTCATCCCGACCGATGAGGAGCTGATGATTGCTACCGACACGATGAATCTCCTGAAATAAATAATTATCCCCGCCA
>DGTJ01000048.1:0-229 GCA_002393725.1 Prevotella sp. UBA4339
GACCGTCTTGTTCCTCCTTTCATTTGACAGTGCAAAGGTACAAAAATTTGGTATAACTTCCAAATAATTTTCGAAAAAAACACTTAAAAAAACACTTTTTTAAAACTGCGTATTTTGACACCTTGAAAAGTTATAAAGTGGTCATTTGGTCATTAGTCATTAAGGTCATTAAGCTTTTTGGTTTCGGGGGTAATTTTGCCCATATAAATATATTAATTATAATTAATAT
>DGTJ01000048.1:355-14013 GCA_002393725.1 Prevotella sp. UBA4339
AATGACCACACTGATGAGAAAACTGGGATGGTCGAGGACATGCTCTTGACCCACTGATGTGCAGATCATAGTAGCCCGACTCCTGCACATCGACGATGTATCGCCATTCACCGTTGAGTGAAGTCGTCTGACGGTTAAGTACATTGCCTACGAGGGGCACCATCTTGGTCTCGTCTGCCTGAGCCGTCAGGATGGATGCCAACAGCATTAGGCTTGTTATCAGTCGTTTCATGTCTTATTTTGTTTTTGTTATCTTGATTGTCAGTGGTGTCTTGATATTCTCGAGATACTCATCTGCCAACAGTTGCCAGTGCGCCATCGTCGGCACATCGTATAGGCTCCATGCCGAGCCGAAGTAGTAGGTATAGGGCTGTCCCTTATATTGCCGGATGATGCCGACGGCATGGTTGGGCTTACCACTGAGCTCGATGGCCTCGTCGGCAGTGTCGGGGAAGAGGGTGCCGACGAATATCAGCGACTGGTGTACCTTCGGATTGTCCGTGGGGTCGGCATATAGGATATATTTCTTGTCTGTTATGAGGCGGTCGCTGCCATGCAAGACCACACCGGTGGCCAGTGCCGTCGGCGACTTAATGCCATCATACCATACCGTCATTCTGTTATAGTGCGATCCCTTGTCCAGGCTGATGCGGCGGTGCTCCGTCGTGCCAGCATCCGTTGTGCCGTAGGTCAGCTCAGCGGTGAAGCGCAACGGTCCGTTGTCGAGTATCTTGCAGTCCTTGAAACAGTAGGGGAACACGAGCTGCCCATCCTTCATCAGCGCAGGGGCGCCGCATCCGAGGCTTGGACCTACGCTGTATACATCCATGCCCTGTCCGTGGTCTAGATGGAACGACGTGTTACGGAACAGTTCTTCGCCTTCTTCCTTCTTACCGGCTTTCCTGAGCGAGTCGCCCTGTCGCCAGCCGTCCATGTGCTGTCGGTAGCGATATTCGACAACGGGCTCGGGCGTATTCTTCACCCAGACATCTGTGCCGAATGACTGTTCGCCCTTACGCTGGAGTGCCGGACCGTAGATGCGGTAGATGCCTCGATCGTTCTCCCACGTCAGGTCGTCGAGACGCTCGGGATAGATACGGCCGGAGACCTGTGACTTAAACGCTTTCGGCTCGCCCTTCGTGACAGTGTAGACCACCTGACTCTCCGGTTGTAGTGCTACCGACAGCAAGAGCTTGCCGTCGTGGCTCTTCTGGTAGGGCATCTCCTGTCCTAAAGCATTCCTGACTTTCAGCGGGGCCGTACTGTCCGTCCCCAATAATTCACAGACCGTCTGTAGACTGGCCTCTGCCAATTCCTGCCTCTGGTTGTGGCCGGGGTTGGTGATGGTTAGTGTCACTTCCTGTGCACCGGCTTTTTCCGTGAACGGTAGCGCAGACATGATGAGTGATAGTAAATAGAGTTTCTGTTTCATAAGTCTTTTATGTTTTGCGTGCAAAGATACAAATAATTCTCCGATTTCCCGCATGCTTCGCACGATTTCTTCTTCCACCATCCGTTGATAGCCTTTGCATCATCAATTTCACGGTGTTTCAATAGCCTTGCCGTAGTGCGCAATAAGGCAGGGTTATAGCCCGGCTTTATAAATTATTTGGTCAACGTATTGCCAGTTCGGATTTTTTTTCGTAATTTTGTAGCGTCAAAACGATAGCGATATGAATCTGAACCTTACAGCAGAAATAAAGATGCCCGACCACAAGTTGCGTCGGCAAGTGATTGACTTGTGTAATAAAGTGGGCAAGCCGCTGCTCAAACTGTCTACGAAGGACTATGTCGACAATGGTCTGGGACACTTGGTGGAGCAGTTTCAGGGGCAGGCTGGACTGGTGAATATCGAGGTGTTCAACGAACTGCAGCACACCATCACCGGGTGGCCAGGCGGCAAGCCTAATGCCGACGATTCTACCAGGCCCGAGCGAGCCCTGCCGTATCCCAAACGAGTCGTGGTGTTCTCACCTCATCCCGACGATGACGTTATCTCAATGGGCGGCACCATCCGCCGACTCATGCAACAGAACCATGACGTGCACATCGCCTACGAGACGAGCGGCAATATCGCTGTGGCAGATGAGGAGGTGCGATTGTATATGCACTTCATCAACGGCTTCAACCAGCTCTTTGCCAACGGCAGCGACGAGGTGATAAAAATACGCTATCGGGAAATAATGTCATACCTGAAGCAGAAAAAGGAAGGCGACTGTGATAGTCGTGGCGTGCTTACGGTGAAGGGGCTCATCCGTCGTGGCGAGGCTCGCAATGCCTGCGGATATAACGGCATCGCGAAGGATCATATCCACTTCCTCGACCTGCCGTTCTATGAGAGCGGCAAGATTGAGAAACTGCCTATGTCGGAGCGCGACGTCATTCCGATACAAAAGCTGCTCGAGGAGATTCAGCCGCATCAGATATACGTGGCTGCCGACCTGGCCGACCCACACGGCACTCACCGTAAATGTACCGATGCTGTGCTTGCTGCCATCGATGAGGAAAAGAAAGCTGGGGCAGAGTGGCTTGGAGAGTGCAGGGTTTGGATGTATCGTGGAGCTTGGGCTGAATGGGACGTGGCTGACATCGAGATGTGCGTGCCGATGAGCCCTGAAGAACTGAGGGAGAAGCGTAATGCGATACTGAGGCACCAGAGTCAGATGGAGTCGGCACCATTCTTGGGAAATGATGAGCGACTGTTCTGGCAGCGGGCTGAAGACCGCAACCGGGATACGGCAAGGCGTTATGACGAGTTGGGGCTTGCATGCTATGAAGCAATGGAAGCCTTTGTGGAGTACAAATTCTAAGGATATATAGGAAAAGACAGACTGATATGGAAGGAAATCAATATATAAAGCAGTTCCCGGAACTGATGAATGGTAAGAAAGTGATGTATGTTCACGGCTTTGGCTCCTCAGGGCAAAGCGGCACGGTGACACGTATCCGTGAGGTGCTGCCCAAGGCTATAGTCGTCGCACCCGACCTTCCCCTCCGTCCTCAGGAGGCATTAGACCTCCTGCATGAATTGTGCGAGAAAGAACATCCCGACCTCATCATCGGCACATCGATGGGAGGTATGTATACAGAGATGCTCTACGGCTATGACCGTATCCTCGTGAATCCTGCCCTGCAGATGGGCGACACGATGAAGGAGCATGGCATGATAGGGGCACAGCACTTCTCCAACCCGCGACAGGACGGGGTGCAGGACTTCATCGTGACAAAGGCCCTAGTGAAGGAATATAAGGAGATGACAGAACAGTGTTTTGCCCAGGTGACAAAGGAAGAGACGGCCAGGGTATGGGGACTCTTCGGTGACGAGGATACTACGGTCGACACATACGACTTGTTCAGTGAACACTATCCTGTGGCAATACGTTTTCATGGTGAGCACAGGATGAACGACAAGTCGTTTATGCACTCTGTGCTGCCGGTGATACGCTGGATTGATGACAGACAGGAGGGTAGGGAGCGTCCCATAATATATATCGGTGTGGATTCGCTCATCGATAAGTATCAGAAACCTCTAAGCTCATCGCAGAAGACCATCCGCACGCTGCTGGAGAATTATCAGCTCTTCTTCGTGGCTGAGGCGCCGCTGGATGCAAGGCATTATGAGGATATCAACACATGGCTGTATCAGTATGTGAATGTGCCGGCCTGGGGGCATACAGTGTTTACCAACCAGCGAGAGCTGCTCTATGGCGACTATTTCATCTCTACGGCAGACGAATGGAACGGAATGGCTACTCACCTGCAGTTCGGCAGTGATACCTTTAAGACATGGGATGACGTAGCAGAGTATTTTTCAAGGTTAGGGGGACAGTGAAGACGGCAATTGTAGGCGGCGGTGCTGCAGGATTCTTTCTCGCCATCAGCCTCAAGGCGATGTGCAGGGAGATGGAGGTTACTATCTTCGAGAAGTCGAAGAAGGTATTGTCGAAGGTGGAAATCTCTGGGGGAGGACGCTGTAACTGTACCAATAGTTTTGCCCAGGTAAAAGACTTGCAGTATGTCTACCCTCGTGGGCATCGGCTGATGAAGCGCCTCATGAAAGGCTTTTCGCAGAAAGATGCATGCGAGTGGTTCGAGAGTCACGGGGTGAGGCTCGTCACTCAAGAAGACCAGTGCGTGTTCCCGATGTCGCAGAACTCGCATTCGATAATAAACTGTTTCCTGGCAGAGACTCGCCGACAGGGTGTGAAGGTAATTACAGAGACAAAGATCGTATCACTTGATGAACTCAGCGGATATGACTTCGTGGCAGTGACTACAGGAGGCTCTCCAAAGGCTGAAGGACTGAAATGGCTCGCCGACAAGGGGCATGATATAGAGACGCCTGTGCCTTCACTCTTTACGTTAAGGATAGACGACAAGGACTTGCAGGCACTGATGGGAACGGTGGTTGAGCGTGCCGTTACGATGATTCCCGGAACAAAGATGCGAGCTGAGGGTCCGCTGCTTATAACCCACTGGGGAATGAGCGGGCCTGCCATCCTTAAACTGTCGAGCTATGCTGCACGGCATTTGGCAGAAAGAGACTATAAGGTGCAGCTTGCCGTGAACTGGACAAACCTGCGCGACACAGAGGTTCTCTCTGCACTCGACGAGATAGCCATACGCTGCTCTCAGAAACAGTTACAGACAATAGCTCCTTGTGGCATACCATCACGCCTCTGGAATTATCTTGTCAATAAGTGTCTTGGCAATAGGGCCAGTGGCCGATGGGGCAGTCTGAACAGGAAAGAACTTAACCGTCTGGCAAACATACTCAGCGGGGGCGATATGTATCAGACGGCAGGCCGTGCAGTGTTTAAGGATGAGTTTGTCACATGTGGCGGAGTGTCGCTTTCGTCGGTAAGTCCTGCTACACTCGAAAGCAAGAAAATACCTCACCTGTATTTTGCTGGTGAGGTGCTTGATATAGATGGAATAACAGGAGGCTTTAATTTCCAGGCTGCCTGGACAACGGCATATACCGTAGCTCAGGCAATAGCCAGATCATGCCATGAGTCATGCCAGGTGGAGCCCGTCGTCTGAGATGGTGATAAGCCGGCGACGGTATAAGTCGCCTACAGCCTGCTTAAAGGCTTTCTTCGATACCCCGAAACGTGCGGATATCTCTTCCGATGGCGACTTGTCGCCAAGATCGCAGTAGCCATCGTGCTCATACAGATATCGCAGCAGGATCTCAGCAAAGTCAAGGGCACGTTCACGACCGGTGGTATTCTGATATCTCTCTACCTTTGCCGTGGCCATCAGTCGATGAGTCTTCTCGTCCTCCATGATGTACACGTAGTAGGTCTTGCCTATCTCCATGCGCTGCTTCTGCTCACGGAAGGGACAGAAGAGATCCTTCATCAGTCCCCACTTCAGGAAGGCACCGTACTCATTAGTCCAGGCACACTCCAGATAGGCAAACTCGCCCACTTTGGCGATAGGATGCTCTGTGGTGGCAATGGTACGCTCATCCTGATCGAGATAGATAAACACTTCTATCTCGTCACCTATCTTCATGTCGCGGGTGACATAGCGGTTGGGCAAGAGGATATTTCCTTCGTCGCCTCCGTCGAGATAGAGTCCGAACTCAAGGCGTTTCTTTATTCTGAGTCTGTGGTATTCTCCGAGTTTAAGCATGGGTCTGATGTTTCTGATGATTCTGTGATTTCTGATGATTCTGGCGATTCCTTGGCCGAGGCAGGGATTTCGATGATACCGTCGCGAAGATGGATGGTGCGGTCTGTGAGCGATGCAAGAGTCTCGTCGTGCGTTACTATCACAAATGTCTGCCCAAACTTGTCGCGGAGGTCGAAGAACAGTTGATGGAGCTCTTCCTTGTTCCGGGTGTCAAGAGATCCCGAAGGCTCGTCGGCGAGTATCACGGCGGGGTTATTGACCAGGGCCCGGGCTACAGCCACTCGCTGCTTCTCACCTCCTGAGAGCTCGTTGGGCTTGTGAGTGGCACGGTCGGCGAGGCCCATGAAGTCGAGCAACTCCTTGGCACGTTCTTTTGCCTGACGATGCGACATGCCTGCGATATAGGCAGGAATCATAATATTCTCTATGGCTGTGAATTCAGGCAGCAGCTGATGAAACTGGAACACGAATCCCAGATGCTTGTTGCGGAAGTCTGAGAGCCGCTTCGATGAAAGTGATGTTACGTCAATGCCGTCTACGGTCACGCTGCCGGTATCAGGACGGTCCAGCGTACCGATAATCTGCAGCAGCGTGGTCTTTCCTGCTCCCGAAGGCCCAACGATACTTACCACCTCGCCTTTGTCGATATGCAGGTCGATGCCCTTAAGCACCTTAAGCGAGCCAAAACTCTTAGTTATGTCTTTTACTGTTATCATTTGTATTAACTTCTGTCTTTTCTGTGTATCCAGCGGAGGATAGCGTCATATACGCTCGACTCCTCATGGTGCTGGGCCTCGGTGAAACTCATGCTGTCTTCCTTAGTGTCGCCATATTGGTCGGGGAAGATAATCATCAGATTCTTGCCTGAGTAGTATTTTGTAAGTTCATCAGGCAGGCGCTCAATGGCATTCTTGTATGAGATTGTTCCCTTACGGGCAGAGATTACCACAAACAGATGATCGTCGGCAATGGTGGTAGCCAGCCGTGGCAGTTCGTTCCAGTGCCCCATGGGGGTATATTCGGAACGGACACTGGGGTGGGTGTTGTTGATGAATTCGGCTATAAGCACCAGCGACTCCTGACGCCCGTGAAACTGTATCCGGCAGTCCAGTTGCTCAGCTATTCTGCACAGGCGCTCCAGCCATCTGTGGAATCCCGGCTCGAACTCTGCCCTTGAAGGCACGCATACCTGAATGCGCCGCAGAGTGTTAAGGGGCTGGATGAACCTGGTGAGGATGATCTGTCGGTTCAGGCCATTATAGAGGCTCTGGATGAATTCTCCCCAGAACTTGGGGCTTATGTCGGTATGCACATGCATGCCCATAACAATCTCAGAGCATGAAAACTCCCTGAAGGCATGCTTGATGCCGTTGGCAATATTAGAAGCGAGCCTTACCTGTGTCTGCATCTGTACGTCGGATGCCATAGCCTGATGCTGGAGGCTCTCAAGAAGCTGAATCCCATGCTTACGGCCTCCGGAGGCTTTCTGGTCATCGTATACCACGTTGAGGGCCACAAGGCCGCGATTCATTTTCTGATTCCTCAGAAGAAGTGCCAGGCTAAGCAGACTGGGGGCTATCTCGGGATATTTCACACAAATCAGTATCTTCTCGTCGTCATCGGCAGAGACATCTCCTTCATCCTTCCATCTGCCTCTTTCTGCCAACACAATCTGCTGTGAGGCGTACTGGGTCATCAGGGTAGAGATGATACACGTCACCAGGATCATTATGACGACACCATTGAGCATATCGTTGTTAACAAGGAATACCCCAGGCGAGACCTCCAGCCGCATGCCAACCATCACCATTGCTATAGCACCGGCTGCATGTGCGGAGGTAAGGCCGAACATCATGTTACCATCGCGCTGAGGCAGTCGGAACAGCAGTGAGGAGATATAGGCTGCCACAGCCTTTCCGAATGTTCCGAAGAACGCTATAAGGAACACAACCCACAGGACGTTGCCCCCAGAGAACAGTGCGCTGACATCGATGAGCATTCCCACACCGATGAGAAAATATGGTATGAACAGTGCGTTGCCGATAAACTCGATACGGTTCATCAGCGCTGACACACTGGGGATATATCTGTTTAGTATCAGTCCTGAGAGAAAGGCTCCGAATATGCCTTCCAACCCAATGAAACTCGACATCGCAGCAGAGAAGAACATCACAGAGAGAACAAAGATATACTGCATCACCGAGTCGCTGTATCTGCGCAGGAAATAGCGTGCTAGCATTGGGATGAGCCATATCGAACCGGCTATGAAGCCTGCGAGTTTCAATATGAACAGCAGCCAGAAAGATACTCCTACTCCGTCGCGCTCGAAAGCCCCGGAGAGTGCTGCAATCATCACAAGTGATATAAACAGTGATATCATCGAGGAACCGACGGAAAGCTGCACGGAAGAGTACTTCTGCAGTCCGTATCGCCCGACGATGGGATAAGCCACCAGGGTGTTTGATGCCATGATACATCCCAGTAGAAAAGACGCAGGATGAGAATAGCCGAGCAGCGTGCGCGACATGATATATGTAAGTATCAGCGGTATGAAGCATGTCAGAAGACCGAAGAAGAAGAAACGCTTGGAGTTCTTCTTCAGGCTCTCCATGTCCATCTCCAGTCCAGCAAGGAACATTATATAATATAGTCCTACACTGCCGAAGATCTCAAATGAAGTGTCGCGCTCGAGGATGTTGGCCCCGTGACTTCCGATGACGACACCGGCCAGTACCATTCCGATGATATGAGGAATGCGCAGCTTGCTCATCACGATAGGAGCAAAGAGAATAATCAATAGCACCACGAAGAATATCAGCGTGGGGTCGGTGATAGGCAAATATGAAGCAATCATTCTCATTTCGCTTGCAAAGGTACGAATTTTTAGCCATAGAATATGCAGATTGTCGCAGATTTAATCATTTTTCTGATAAATCTGTGGTGTCTATGGCATATTTTTTGTACCTTTGCACCCGAAATTATGCATTCAAAATAGAATTAGACTTATGAAAGTAGCAATTGTAGGTGCGAGTGGAGCTGTAGGACAGGAATTCCTGCGCATCCTCGCCGAGAGAAATTTCCCGATGGACGAGTTGGTACTGTTTGGCTCAGAGCGCAGTGCCGGTAGGAAGTACACCTTTAAGGGTAAGGAGATAGAAGTTAAGCTCCTGCAGCACAATGACGACTTTAAGGATGTTGACATCGCCTTCACGTCTGCCGGTGCAGGAACGTCCAAGGAATTTGCCGATACGATAACAAAGTATGGTGCAGTGATGATTGACAATTCTTCTGCCTTCCGTATGGACGAAGACGTACCCCTGGTAGTGCCTGAGTGTAATGCCGAGGATGCCCTGAACCGTCCACGTGGCATCATCGCCAACCCTAACTGTACGACTATCATGATGGTCGTTGTTCTCCAGCCATTGGAGAAGATTTCGCATATCAAACGTATCCACGTGGCTTCTTACCAGAGTGCCTCTGGTGCCGGTGCTGCAGCCATGGCTGAGCTTCAGCAGCAGTATAAGGAAATGGTAGAAGATGGCGAGGTTAAGACCATAAAGAAGTTTGCCCATCAGCTTGCATACAATGTAATTCCTCAGATAGATGTCTTCCAACCAAACGGATATACCAAGGAAGAGATGAAAATGTACAATGAGACTCGTAAGATCATGCACACCGATGCGAAATGTTCAGCTATGTGTGTTCGTGTTAGTTCTCTGCGTTCTCATTCTGAGTCGGTATGGATTGAGACAGAGAAGCCTATCAGCGTAGAGGAGGCTCAGAAGGCAATTGCCGCTGCTCCAGGCTGTCAGCTGAAGGATGATCCGTCCACTCTCACTTATCCGATGCCTCTGGAGACTGCCGGTAAGGATGATGTCTACGTAGGTCGTATCCGTAAGGATCTGAGTGATGACTGCGGACTTACTTTCTGGCTTTCTGGTGACCAGATCCGTAAGGGTGCAGCTTTGAATGCTGTTCAGATCGCAGAGTATCTGGTTAAGGTCGGTAATGTTAAATAAGGTTGTGGAATGAGGAAGATCTTTCTCCTCTTTCTCCTTCTCCTCTTCCCTTCCTGCGGCACAGGAGATGACGACGGGCGTCGCCTGGGAGAGTATATCGTAGGCACATGGCAGCGAGGCTGGGGTGAGGGTGACGTCATCATCGAGGGCAATACAGACATCGATCCTCTGAGCTTCTCCTACGATAAGTTCGTCTTCCTGCCCGACGGGAAATACAATGGCATGATGCGTGAGGGCTCGTTCTCTTCGTATGATGACTTCGGAGACGTCATCTACGAAGGGACATACCGTTGTGATAATAGTAATATCAAACTGGAGTTTATCAATGAGGAAGGCCGTAAGCAGACTATACTCGCACAAGTGGTTTCATTCACGGAGAGTATGATGACCATACGCTATGAAAACGAGGAATACAATGTCACCGTTACAATAGTTCTGAGGAAAGAGTCTGACGCTTCTCATTCTTCCTCCACGTCAGCCTCGTGATAGGTGACATATTCCGTTATCTGATTATAAGCTGAGAAGTATCCAAGACAGCCTCCCGTGAAGTTCGGTATGGGGTTGGTGCCTGTATTGTCCATCAGCTGCAGGGAGTAGAGATAGTCGTACGCACGCTGGTCTATGGCGCGTATTAGTATCCTCAGTCTGTCTCCCTCCTTTAGCACGTCACTGTCGTCACTCCTTCCGTCGTGGAAGAATGAAAAGAGCTGCTGCAGTTCCTTGTTGGGATTCCGGTCATCGCGTAGCAGTGCCCAGCGATAGCCGATGCCATTGCGGTAGATGTGCATATAATACCAGTTGTCCTCATTGGGAATATCCTGTATCTTCAGGTCACCGAACATGATTCTCTCCGATGCCACCTTCATCCAGACAAAGCGGAAACTGTTCATCTTAGGCTGTCTTTGCATCGTTGATGTCGAGGTGTAGTGATTACCTTCTATTTCTACATCTATATTATATGTGGTGCCTGGTTCACCCATAAGTGACGGCATGCGGTGGAATCCGTTGCGGGAGTAGGGGATGTTCCATTTGTTCCCCTCGTCGTCGCTGATGGTTACCTTGGTCCCGGTAACATCGCTGATACCGTTGTTGTCATCCATGTTGTTTGTACGGCTTATGCGTATCTCAGTACCGCTGTTCGATATCGATGCCTCCACGACATAAATGGGATCTATCTGATGATAGTCTAAGTCGATATCCTTCTCGCATGCTGACAGACAGACAAGAAGACTGACTATTAGACATTTAGACAGATAAACATTTAGATATTTTGACATGGGGGGATTTATTATTTCTTTCATTTTATAATATAATTAATAGTCTAATCGTCAAATACTCAGATTGTCAGTCCGTCTAAAAGTCGATACTGAAAGTGGCACTTGGTACGATGCCGAAGAGTGAATATTGCTTTGCTCGGGTGCGGGCGCCGTTCTCACTGTCCTCGAAATTGATGAGGTAGGGATTGTAGTGGTTGTAGAGGTTGTAGATGCTGAAAGCCCACTGGTGGGTGGTCTTGCGATATCTCTTCTTCCATACTGCACTGATGTCAAGTCTGTGGTAGTCTGGCGCACGATAGCCGTTGCGCTCTGCGTAGTAGTACACCCAGTTGTCTTCTATCTGGTATTTCCCGCTTGGGGCGGTGAAGGCCTGGCCCGTATTGAAGAGCCATGCGGCGTTGAGTGTCCATCTCTTGTTAAGACGGTATATGGCGGCGATGCTGATGTCATGCCGGCGGTCATTATTTGCGTCATACCATCTGCCTCCGTTGACACCATCGATGCGTGTCTTCGACCAGGAGAGAGTGTAGGCTAGCCAACCTGTAAGCCTCCCCGTATTCTTCCTCGCACTCATCTCCACTCCGTAGCCTTTCCCTTCACCTGGAAGTATCAGGCGCTCTATCTCTATCTCGCTGCTGAATGACTTTCCGTCGCGATAGTCTAACACGTTGTCCACCTTGCGGTAGTAGGCCTCTAGCGAGAAGTCATAGTCCTGCGAAGGCGTCATCATGAAAACCCCGATGCTCACCTGGTCTGCTATTTCTGGCTTTACGATGTTACTGCTTATCGTGTAGCGGTCGAATGGGGTAGAGGTGTTCTGATTGCGCAGGGCATGGATGTTCTGTGATGTGCGTGCATAGGCGAGCTTCAGCGAGGTGTCGTCTGAAAGCTTGTAGTTCAGACTGGCACGTGGTTCGATGTTTATGTGGGTCTTCACTATCTGGTTGCTGCCGTAGCTGTAGTACCATCCTATCTCGCCATTGTCTTCGATGTCGTAATATAGTGACCCCCCGAGAGGTGAGAAGGCACTTAGTCTCAGTCCTGCCGAGGCTGTAAGATTCTTCGTCAGGCTGAAGATGCCGTTCAGCCAGAGAGCGTTTTCCCAGGCACGACGCTGCTCTTTCTCGTGGTTGTTGACAATCTTCCACTCTGCCGACTTTACGTTCATCAGTGATGACTGCAGTCCTGCATCGATCTGATGGCGACCCAGTTCCAGGTGCAGGTCGTGACGCAGGCTCTCCTGGCGTATGTGCGCGTCGAACCAGATGCTTGAGCCGAACATATCGATTCCGTTGTCTGTCCTGTAGTCGCTATGTAATAATGTGGTCTGTGCATAGCTGCCTGCGCTGTTGATATGGTGCAGCCATTTCAGGCTTGCCGCAAGGTTATGCCAACGGATGTCTATCATGTCCTCGAGTGCTATTCTGTCGTAGCCGGTAAAGAAGGTCAGGAAGAGCTGGTCGCGCTTGCCGATGTTCCAGTCGGCCTTGGCATTGACGTCGTAGAAGAAGAGGGTATTGTTCCTGTACTTTTTTACCAGTTTCATGAATGTGTCTAGGTAGCTTCTGCGGGCGGTGATGAGAAACGATGCCTTGTTCTTCACAATCGGACCTTCGAGCAAGGCCTTTGCAGACAACAGGCCTATCGATGCTCCTCCGTGCAGTGACTGCTTGTCTCCCGTGCGTCCGGTGATATCAAGCACGGCCGACGATGCTCCGCCGTATTGTGCAGGCAGCAGGCCTTTGTAGAGAGTCGCACTGCCCAGGGCGTCATCGTTGAAAGTGGAAAACAGGCCTGCGAGGTGTCCTACATTATAAATAGGTGCATTGTCGTACAGCACGAGATTCTGTGCTGCTGTTCCTCCTCTTACCTGAAAACTGCTTGAAGCGTCGCTTTCGGCTTTGATGCCAGGCAGGAGTTGCAGTGATCGCATGATATCGTTCTCTCCGAAGAGTGATGGTGCAGCGGTAAGCTCTTTAAGTTGCAGTTGCTCTGCACCTGCCTGCACACTCTGTACTCTCTGGTTGGCACCGTTGGATGTCACCACCACTTCATCGAGATTTTGCGTGCGGATTGTGTCTTCCTCCATTGCAGGAGTGAAGAAAAGTGCTGATATAATTGCTGAAAGCATAAACATGCGTGCAAAAGTAGCGATTTTTTTTGAAACTTCCAAAAAAACTCGTACCTTTGCCACATCAATTCATTAAAACGTGCATTATGAAGAAGATTTTTGTTGCCTTTGTGGCATTTCTGGCACTCTGTGCCTGTGGTAATGGTGAGAAGAAACCCCTCGACTATCGCGGACTGTCGATGAATATCCCTTTCAAGACATTCTGTGACTCTCTGACGGCTCGCGGGTTTGTGGTGGACTCTGCAAAGACTGACTCTGCCTTCACTCGTGTGTCGATGTTCAATCCTGCTGAGAAATACCGTCTGATGCTGGCTCAGCACAATGACACTCTTGATGCTATTCAGGAGAACTATGTCATCTCTACCAACGACAGTACGCGAAGGATGTGGCAGCAGATTCGCGACGGTTTTGAGAAATCTATCGGGGCATGGCCCAATATGCTTAAGGATGGTGAGGACCACCGCATAGCAAAGTTCGAGGCAGATGGTGGATTCATCACCGTTACGCTCGAGAATACATACAAGCCTACGCTCTCTGTGCTCTATCAGCCTAAATAAGCTGGACCATACATTATTCTAATAATAAAGCCCT
>DGTJ01000048.1:14077-20183 GCA_002393725.1 Prevotella sp. UBA4339
AGGGCTTTATTATTAGAATAATGTAAGCGTATAGAGATACACTACTGCCGCCGGAATGGCGAGCAGTGAGGAGTCGAAACGGTCGAGCATCCCTCCGTGGCCGGGAAGTATCGAGCCCGAGTCCTTGATGCCAAGCGTGCGCTTGAAGAGGCTCTCCACGAGGTCGCCCCAGGTGCCGAAAACTACCACCGTCAGTCCCAGTCCTGCCCACTCGAAGGCATTCATCCCAAGGTCGTTCACTCCGTATTTGTCTGTGAGATACCATATCAGCACAGCTATTCCCATCACAATGATTCCACCACCGATGCTGCCTTCCCAGCTCTTTCCCGGGGATATACGTGGAAAGAGCTTGTTCTTGCCCAGGAGCGAGCCGCAGAGGTATGCTCCAGTATCGTTCATCCAGAGGAATACAAACACACTGAGGGGGATGAGGTAGGTGTACTGTATGTCATAGCCCTGGCTGCGGAATGCCAGCACGTTGAGCAGTGAGAATGGCAGTGCGATATACATCTGTGACATCATCGTGTAGGCCCAGTTGCTGATTGGGTCTTCCTGCTTGAGATACAGTTCTGCTACCATGAGGTAGACTATCGAGAGGAGGTAGGGCACGAATACCGACGATGGCGTGATGCCACTGCAGAAGCCCGCCATGGCGAGGAAGAAATACACTCCGGCCACGGTGCAAATCATCCTGTTGATGGTGATGCCGCCTTTTTCGTTTACCAGTCCGGAAAACTCCCAAATCGTCAATCCCGTGATCAGTGCGAATAGCAGTACCATTGCTCTCGGATTAAGAAAGCATGTCACTATTGCTGCCACGAACAGCACTCCCGTTATCGTCCTGACAATAAAATTATTCATATCCCTATATCTTTTGTCTATTGTTTCTCTTCAGCATTATCCTGCTGTTCGTTCTGTTCTTTCTCTTTCTCCTTCTCCTTAGCCTCCAGTTCCTTGGCTCTCTCCTCGGCCATGCGCTCTGCATCGGCCTTCATCTGAGCTTCGAGGAGTTCCTCTGCACGTGAGGTCCAGGGGCGCTTGCCGAAGATACGCTCCACATCCTCAGCGAAGATCACCTCGCGGTCGATGAGCAGCTGGGCCAGCTGAGCATGTCCCTCCTTGTGCTCGGTGAGGATCTTCTTGGCACGCTCGTACTGCTCGTTGATCATACGCAGCACCTCGTCGTCCATAATCTTGGCCGTCGTCTCTGAATATGGCTTCTGGAACTGATACTCGGCATTGTTGTAATAGCATATATTAGGCAGCTTGTCGCTCATTCCTGCGTATGCTATCATTCCGTAAGCCTGTTTGGTGGTACGCTCGAGGTCGTTCATCGCTCCTGTGGAGATATGGCCGATGAACAGTTCTTCCGCAGCACGTCCTCCCAGTAGCGAGCACATCTCGTCGAGCATGGCCTCCTTGGTCTGCAGCACTCTCTCTTCGGGCAGATACCAGGCTGCTCCGAGGGCTTGTCCGCGAGGCACGATACTTACCTTCACCAACGGGTTGGCAAACTCTGTAAACCATGATATCGTGGCATGTCCAGCCTCGTGGATGGCTATCGAGCGCTTCTCGGCCTGTGTCATCACTTTGGTCTTCTTCTCCAGACCTCCGATGATGCGGTCTACAGCATCGAGGAAGTCCTGTTTACCAACCTTCTCACTATCATGTCGGGCGGCTATCAGTGCGGCCTCGTTGCACACGTTGGCGATGTCGGCTCCTGAGAATCCTGGAGTCTGGCGGGCCAGGAAGTCGATATCCACTGTTTCGTCTATCTTCAGTGGCTTCAGATGTACCTGGAACACCTCCTTACGCTCGTTGAGGTCGGGCAGGTCGACGTGTATCTGACGGTCGAATCGTCCTGCTCTCAGTAGTGCTGAGTCGAGCATGTCGGCACGGTTGGTGGCAGCGAGGATGATCACTCCGCTGTTGGTGCCGAATCCGTCCATCTCCGTCAGAAGGGCGTTGAGGGTATTCTCTCGCTCGTCGTTGCCACCCATGGCAGGGTTCTTCGAACGGGCACGGCCCACGGCGTCGATCTCGTCGATGAAGATGATACAGGGGCTCTTTGCTTTTGCCTGTGCGAAGAGGTCGCGCACACGGCTGGCTCCCACACCTACGAACATCTCTACAAAGTCTGAGCCCGACATTGAGAAGAATGGCACTCCAGCCTCTCCTGCCACAGCTTTGGCAAGCAGGGTCTTACCTGTACCCGGAGGACCTACGAGCAGCGCTCCCTTGGGTATCTTGCCTCCCAGGTCGGTGTATTTCTGAGGGTTCTTGAGGAAATCCACTATCTCCTGTATCTCCTGCTTGGCACCAGCCTGGCCTGCAACATCCTTGAAGGTGATGCCCAGGTCGCCGCCCTTCTCGTACATCTTAGCCTTCGACTTGCCCACGCTGAATACATTGCTGCCTCCCGGGCCAATGCCTCCGCCTCCCATGCGGCGCATGAAGAACATCCACAGGCCGATGATGAACACGAAGGGCAGGACATTGTAGAGCAGCATGTTGAAGATACCGCTGTCCTGGTGGTTCTCGTAGCTGAGGTCGCCGTCGAAGGTCTTCGCCTCCTTGGCCTCGTTGAGGAAGGTCTCTACCTGGTCTACCGATCCGAACTCTACCTCCATGTACGGTTCGTTGCCAGTCTGCTGTGCTCCCTGGTGGAACACGTCGCGTATATGTTCCGGCTTGACGTACATCTTCAGCACGTTCTGGTTCTTGTTGACCACCACCTTCGATGCATATCCCTTGGTCACCATCGTCTTGAAGTTGGTGTATGTGGCTTTCTTGGCTATGCTGCTGTTTTCAGGGCCGCCGCTTGAGAAATACAGTAGTCCCAGGGCGAGGATGGCTATCATGTATATCCAGTTCATGTTGAACTTAGGCATGTTCATCTTCGGCCCCTTGTTGTTCTGATTCAGATTCTGATTGTTTTCCATTAATCTTATATCTTCTAACTCTCTTGTTTTTATTCCACATCCGGCACTCTGGTCAGCTTCGCATCTTCCCAGAGATGTTCCAAGTCATAATATTCCCTCACGTCAGGCAGGAAGATGTGCACCAGCACGTCGGTATAGTCCATTGCCACCCATTGTGCATTTTCCAGACCTACCACGTGGGCAGGCTTCTCCCTGAGCTGTTCGCGCACCATGTCGATCACCGACTCGGCTATTGCCTCCACTTGGGTAGGGGAGTTACCCTGACATATTATAAAGTATTTGCAGATGGTACCCTCGATCTTGGTGAGGTCGGCAATTACTATCTGGCTGCCTTTCTTCTCTTGGATACCTGCCTTGATTGTCTCTACTAACTGTTTTGTTTGTTCCATTATATATAATTAGGTGAATATTGGCTGCAAAGGTACTGCAAATAGTGCGAAAAACAAAAGAAATCGGAAAATTTTGCGGTTTTTTATAAATTTTCTCCAAAAAATTTTGGTAGTTCGCAAAAAAGTAGTACCTTTGCACCCGCAAAACAGAACAAGGAAGTTTGTTGAGCATGACATTGGGGTATGGTGTAATGGTAACACTACAGATTCTGGTCCTGTCATTCTTGGTTCGAGTCCGAGTACCCCAACGCAGAAAAGTCGCTGAGCACACGCTTGGCGATTTTTTTCGTTTCAGGAACCAACTTAATATCAACTGCTCATGAATAAGATTATTACAACCCTTCTGATGACGCTCTTCATGCAGTCTTCCGTTACTGCTGCAGTCATCGAAAAAACATCCGATGGAAAGTACTCTATCAAGACAGGCGATGTCAGCATGACCGTTGACACCAATGGCGGCAAGATTCTCTCGTTCAGGCTTGGCGATGCCGAGGTGATCAGCCAGTCGAGGTTTCCCAACTCTTTCGGAAGCACTTTCTGGACCAGTCCGCAGCGCGAGTGGAACTGGCCTCCGGTGGCAGAGTACGACCGCATGCCGTATGATGCCGAGGCAGGTGAGAGTCTGGTGATGACCAGTCAGGTGTCGGAGCGTATGAAGTATCGTATCCGCAAGACCTTCACGCCTGTTGATTCCGACCACTCCATCGCCGTCACCTATACTATCAAGAATGAGAGCAGTGAGACTCGCAAGGTGGCTCCCTGGGAGATCACCCGTGTGCCCAACGACGGCGTCATCTTCTTCGATGCTCCACTGGAGGGCATCACTCCCGCCGGGCTACTTAATTTCACCTCTGCCCACGGACTGAGCTGGTATATGGCCGACGAGGCAGCCCAGAATCGCAAGGTGAATGCCGACGGCAAGGGATGGCTGGCATATTGTGCCAAGGGCCTGTTGCTGGTGAAGCGGTTCCAGGACCTTGACGCCTCGCAACCTGCTCCCGATGAGGCTGAGATTCAGGTGTATGTGAATATGCGGAAAACGTATATCGAGATAGAGAGCCAGGGGGCATATACTGAGCTTAAGCCTGGCGAGGAGCTGCAATGGACCGTCAGGTGGTATCTTCTTCCATACGATGGTGCTGCAGAGCCCAGTGAGGCGCTTAAGAGTCTTCTTTGATTGTTAATGTTTAATTTATTGATTATGAAGAAGTTATTATTGCTTGTGGCATTTCTTGCCATCGTGAGTGCCGTAAGGGCGCAGTTGCCTAACGAGAAGTTTGGCAAACCGTCGAAGATGGAGTGGGAGTACGTCGGCTGGGGAGATGCCGTAGGTGCCGATGCTATCATTTTGTGCAAGATGATGAATGTGACTTACAAGTTGTCCGACCAGGTGTCTAACAACAATGCGACCGACATAGAGGTCAACTGGGGTAACATCGACGACTTCGGCAAGAATCAGATTGACGACAGTAATATCCTGGTCAACTTTGAGTTCAAGCTCCGCACCAAGATCCTGAAGCCTGAGGGGGCCAGGCATGCTAATATCGACATCACATACTATAATGCCGACAATGACAAGGTGTTCTCACATGACGACTTGTCGGACCTGAAGATCAAGGTGTTTACGAAGAATGCGAAGGGTAAGGTGGAGAAGAGGAATGTCAACACCAGCTCCTTCGTGACTGAACGTGTAGACGACAACTATGTGGTGATGCATGTGGAGGTGCCCGACGTACAGGCCGGCAGCATCATAGAGTATCAGTATAACATCACCAGCACCCGTCCTACGTTCATCTACGACTGGGTGTTCCAGGAGAGCATTCCAACAGTGCGCTCAAAGTGCGACATAGAAATCCCGGCTTTCCTGCAGTTCAAGATGAATGCTCCTATCCACAAGCTCGTAAAGTCGAGCGTAGAGGTGGGCCATCTGGCTTATGATACCAACCGCACGGACATGAAGAGAGGCAAGACGTGTACTACTAACCACTATAAGATTGTGGGCGACTATATCCGTCCTGAGGATCCTGAGGTGGCGGTGTTCACCAGTCAGATTGCCAATCCTAATGTCACCGTTCCTGCCAAGATGCCCAATGGCAGCACGCATCTGAGAGTGAAATAAGTGATTTCACCGACTTTGTAAGTACGATACGCTCACTATAATCAGCACCGCACAGGCACTCCTGTGCGGTTTTTTCATCATCCTATACACTGATTCAGCCCTCTTTTTGGGAAAATGTAACTATATCGTAATACGATTTCCTTGGATAACAAGGATAATGCCCGTACCTTTGCACCGATAAATTTTTAATAATATGGAATATAGTCAAAATTATTTTATGGTGGCACTGCAGCTGCTGGGTTCGCTCGGCCTGCTGATTTATGGTATGAGGATGATGAGTGAGGCTCTGCAGAAGATGGCAGGACCGCAGCTGAGACACATTCTCGGCAAGATGACCACCAATCGTATAACCGGTATGCTGACGGGAATGCTCGTCACCTGTGCCGTGCAGTCGTCGTCGGCTACTACGGTGATGACCGTATCGTTCGTCTCGGCAGGACTGCTTACGCTGGCTCAGGCCATCTCGGTCATCATGGGTGCCAACATCGGCACTACGCTCACGGCGTGGATTATGTCGCTGGGTTATAACGTCGACCTTACCAGTGTGGTATATCCCTCGTTCATGCTCGGCATCGTGCTTATCTACATGAAGCGGCAGCGATACGTGGGCGACTTCCTCTTCGGCACGGCATTCATGTTCCTCTCGCTGGTGATGC
>DGTJ01000020.1 GCA_002393725.1 Prevotella sp. UBA4339
GCAATGGACGCTGCCAACATACTGAAGCCGGCACTCGCACGAGGAGAACTAAGAGCCATCGGAGCGACAACACTCAACGAATACCAGAAGTACTTCGAGAAGGACAAGGCTCTGGAGAGACGATTCCAGACGGTGATGGTGGACGAGCCTGACGAGCTGAGCGCCATATCAATACTACGAGGACTGAAGGAGCGCTACGAGAATCACCATAAGGTACGTATACAGGACGATGCCTGCATCGCTGCCGTACAACTCTCGGAGAGATACATCTCAGAGCGGTTCCTGCCAGACAAAGCCATCGACCTCATGGACGAGGCAGCGGCAAAGCTGAGGATGGAGCGCGACTCAGTGCCTGAAGAGCTCGACGAGATAACCCGCCGACTGGCCCAGCTGGAGATAGAGCGCGAGGCCATCAAGCGAGAGGGCGACGAGCCGAAGATAGCACTGCTCGACAAGGAGATAGCAGAGCTCAGGGAACAGGAGACACAGTTCCGCGCAAAGTGGGAAGGCGAGCGCCAGCTGGTGAACAAGATACAGCAGGACAAGCAGCAGATGGAAAGCCTGAAGTACGAGGCTGAACGTGCCGAGCGCGAGGGCGACTACGGCAAGGTGGCTGAGATACGCTACTCCAAGCTGAAGGCCCTCGAAGACGACATCAAGGCGATACAGGCGCAGCTCGCTAACGCCCAGGACGGCAACTCACTGGTGCGCGAGGAGGTGACTGCCGACGACATCGCCGAGGTGGTGAGCCGCTGGACAGGAATACCCGTGACTCGCATGATGCAGAGCGAGCGCGAGAAACTGCTCCACCTGGAGGAGGAGCTGCACAAGCGCGTGATAGGACAGGAGGAGGCCATCACAGCCGTATCCGACGCCGTCAGGCGCTCAAGGGCAGGACTGCAGGACCCGAAGAGGCCTATAGCAAGCTTCATCTTCTTAGGAACGACGGGCGTAGGTAAGACGGAACTCGCCAAGACACTGGCCGACTACCTCTTCAACGACGAGACGATGATGACACGTATCGACATGAGCGAGTACCAGGAGAAATACAGCGTGTCGAGACTGATCGGTGCGCCTCCGGGATACGTAGGATACGACGAGGGAGGACAGCTGACGGAGGCGGTACGCAGAAAGCCATACTCGGTGGTGCTCTTCGACGAGATAGAGAAGGCTCATCCTGACGTGTTCAACATACTGCTGCAGGTGCTCGACGACGGAAGGCTGACAGACAACAAGGGACGTACTGCCAACTTCAAGAACACCATCATCATCATGACCTCCAACGCTACCCGCGAACAGCTGCGCAGCACGATGCGGCCGGAATTCCTGAACCGTATCGACGAGATAATAACCTTCACGCCGCTGACGAAGGAGCAGATAGCCGACGTGGTAAGACTGCAGATGAAGAAGGTGACAGAGATGCTGGAGCCTCAGGGCATCCACCTGGAGTGTACGCCGCAGGCAATAGCATACCTCGCAGAGGAGGGATACGACCCGGAGTTCGGAGCACGTCCGGTAAAGCGTGCCATACAGCAGTTCGTGCTCAACGACCTCTCGAAGAAGATACTTGCCGACGAGGTGAACCGCGACAAGCCTATCATAGTGGACGAGTTCGGAGAGGGCTTAGTGTTCAGGAACTGACACCACCTTCCGCGTGCCGTCAGAATAGCTGACGATGAGGAGTCCTGAAGCAGAGGGGGCAGCAGGACGTCCGAGAAGATCATAGATGCCGACAACTGTCTTGTCATCTCTCATGATGCCACTGACACTTGTCGGTATCTTGTCTATGGTCATGTGCATGACGCGATAGTGACTGGGATCGACGTTCACCTCATTCTGTTTCCACACCTCCCTGTCGTAGTCGACATACCAGGCTCGCAGGCCTGAACGCGGGAAGTATGTATCCCAGGAGGTCTTCTCGCGGCACTCGATGATGTAATAGTCGTTGGCATCTTCCGACGCGCGGTAGATGCGTGCATCGGGATGCGAATGGAGCGGAAGCAGGCCGGTGACGTCAAGAGGGTCGCCGACAGGCTGCGGAGTGAGCCATCCGCAGGCATAGCGCTCATAAGAGGAATAGCCTACCGGGCACCAGCCACCGCCACTGTAAGAGCCCTGCGACATAAGGTCGTAGCGGCCGACGACAGAAGTACCGGTTTTGACATCATATAAGTCAGGGAGTCCCAGACAATGGCTGAACTCATGGCAGATCGTGCCCATGCCGTCCAGCTTGCCCGACCTGTTGATCTCATTGCTGCAGGCATAGACGTCTATCACCCTGTCCTGGATGCGGAGTCCGTTCTCATAGCCGGGCCAGTCGGTGGAGAGCATTGACATGTGGGGCCATATCGTAGTGCTGTCCTTGGAATGATAGTCGTTCTCGCCATGTCCGGCATAGAGCATAAACACCTGCTCCACCACACCGTCGTCGTCCCAGTCATAGTCGGCAAAGCTCACCTGGTCGGCCACGCCCCTGCAGGCTTCCTCGAGCAACTCACCTACATTCTGGTCGAGCCACAAGCCGTCGCCGAAGTAGATATTGTCGCCATAGTAGCCATGATCATGTGCTGCTGTCACGGGGCCTACGACGTCGAAGTTCAGCCTGAACTGCCCATAGCTCTGGTCGTAGAAATAATCGCTCACGCTGCCCATAGCCCCATTTCCGGAATAGCCCCTCTCATTGGCGATGTCGCCCCAGACACTGAGAGGATCATTGCTCGAGAAGGTGATGTCGGGGAACTGCACCAGAATGATCAGGCCTTTCTTCTCGCCAGTGAAATCAGGACTGCTATTCTCTTTCCTATCAACGCGAGCCCTTGCCGGGTTCAACTTCGCACGCTTCTTGGCAAACATTGCCGTGCCACACAGTGCAGACTTCTCCTGGGAATAAGAAGGAAGCGGAAGAACGGTGCAGAGGATAAGCAGGAGAGCCAGGGCGTAGGGCTTACCGGATGATTTTTTTCGTAATGCCATTGCTGTATTTCACTATGAATACGCCTTTTCCCGGCTCACTGATGCGACGTCCATGAATGTCGAAGTAAGCCACAGGCTCTGCATCGCTGCTGACTGTGGATATGCCGTCGGCAGCATCTCTGAATCTGAATGACAGAAGCCTGTCATTCTCAGTGAGGTCTGTAATTGTGGTACCGAAGAGACTCGGGATGGTGCTCTCTACCCCTTCATCGTTTGTGTACGGATAAGCTGTAGTGCGTAATCGCAGGTTCCTGCCGTCTTCTCCATAGGAAGAGGCGACAACGTCGTTGTAATATTCATAGTATTCATTGAAGGTGATGCCATCGGCATGCAGATAGTCATACCTGCGGTTTGAGGTGTCACCGTTGACGATATTGCTGCGCCATGCCGAACTGGAGTAATTGACATGAGTGATCAGCATCCCGTGACCAGGCAACATATAGTCCCACCCTTCCCACTGGCGGTTCTCGATATAATAGCACTCATTAGGGTTGGATGGATTGACAATCTTATAGGCCTTTGCTGAGCCGTCATACACCGGCATGTCGGCAATATACTGTGAAGCCTCGAGAGTCTCCGCCGTAGCCCACCCTAAGAGCTCCCGCTCCTGAATGGAGAAGTTGGGCGGGCACCAGCCGTCGCCACTGAAGCATCCGCCATCCATGAGGTCCCACTCGTCGACAACGGAGAAATCGTCTCCCATCTTAGGATAGAGGTCAGGCAGGCCTAATATATGCGACAGCTCATGACATAGTGTGCCGATGCCGATCGAAGCATCGTTGACCCATATCTCATTAGAACAGGAATATGCCTCGACGGGGAGATCATTGATATAGATATAATCCGTTTCAGGCCAATAGCAGCCAACGGACAGGTCATCAATCTGATTGCCTCCATAACCGGCGAAGATGACTATCACAACGTCTGCCTCGCCGTTGCCGTCCCAGTCGTAGTCGGAATCGGAATAATCGAAATACTCGGCAGCCTTGATGATAGCCTCCCTGATGGCAGAGGTAGTGGTGATCTTACAACCGTATGTGGTCTTGACGGACACCACGTCGAACTCCAGATTGAACTTACCCAGCGACTGGTCGCGGAAATAGTCAGCCACACACCCCGGGCCACAACCGGGATTGAAGCCTTTCTTACCAAGCATGTCCTTATAGAACTGAAGATCATGCTCCGGAAGGAAGTCACGGTCAGCATACGACATAAGTATCACAGGCGCCTTATATATCCTCTCTGAATCCCAGTCTTTCCTGGTTCTTGGCAATACCCTCCTGACACCTGCCGACCTAGTCTTGAAGGTATGCACCGTGCCGTCGGACATGCGATAGGACTTCAGCCTGACGGAAGATGCATAGGCAGAAAGAGGGAAGAGGAAGGCGAAGAGAGAACACCAGAGCACAAACATCAGCTCCTTGCCTCTTATCTCTTTAGACAAATCAGAAAAAAACAGTCTTTCAATCATCATTCCTCTTCCCTCATTTTAAAGATTATTTATTAGGACACCAAGGCTTCAGGGTCTTGAAGAAGTCGTTGCCCTTGTCATCCACGAGGATGAATGCAGGGAAGTCTTCTACCTCAATCTTCCATACAGCCTCCATGCCGAGTTCTGGATACTCTACACACTCGATGCTCTTGATGCTGCTCTGAGAAAGTACTGCAGCCACACCGCCGATAGTCCCGAGGTAGAAACCGCCGTACTTCTTGCAAGCCTCTGTGACGACGTCAGAGCGATTACCCTTGGCAATCATCACCAGCGATGCTCCGTTAGCCTGGAACTCGTCTACGTACGGGTCCATACGGTTGGCTGTCGTCGGACCCATAGATCCGCAAGGATATCCCTCCGGAGTCTTTGCCGGACCGGCATAGAGCACAGGGTACTTCTTGAAGTAGTCGGGCATACCCTCACCGGCATCCAGACGAGCCTTCAGCTTAGCGTGGGCGATATCGCGGGCTACGATGATGGTACCCTTCAGGTTGACACGGGTAGAGACAGGATACTTTGACAGCTCCTTGCGAACGGCATCGATACCCTCGTTGAGGTCGATCTCAATACCCTTGCCGCCCTCACCCGGCCTGCGCAGCTCCTCAGGAATCAGCTCGGTAGGATTGGCATCCATCTTCTCCAGCCAGATACCGTCGGCATTGATCTTAGCCTTGATGTTACGGTCGGCAGAACAGGAGACACCCATACCGATAGGACAGCTGGCACCGTGACGTGGCAGACGGATCACACGGATGTCGTGAGCCAGGTACTTACCTCCGAACTGTGCACCGAGACCTATCTTGTGAGCCTCAGCGAGGAGCTTCTGCTCAAGGTCGATATCGCGGAAAGCACGACCTGTCTCGTCGCCTGTCGTAGGCAGACCGTCGTAGTACTTGATAGACGCGAGCTTCACTGTCAGCAGGTTCTTCTCGGCACTGGTTCCTCCGATAACGAATGCGATATGATAAGGAGGGCATGCTGCCGTGCCGAGAGACTTCATCTTCTCTACAAGGAACGGGATCAGGGTTCCCTCGTTCTGGATGGTAGCCTTTGTCATCGGATAGAAATATGTCTTGTTGGCAGAGCCGCCGCCCTTGGCAACCATCACGAACTTGTACTCAGCACCCTCTGTGGCCTCGATGTCGATCTGTGCAGGGAGGTTGCAGCGGGTATTCACCTCGTCGTACATATTGAGAGGAGCATTCTGAGAATAGCGCAGGTTGTCCTGGGTGAAGGTGTTGAACACACCCAGGCTCAGTGCCTCCTCGTCCTCGAAGCCTGTCCACACCTGCTGTCCCTTCTCACCGTGGATGATGGCAGTACCCGTGTCCTGACAGAAGGGCAGGATGCCCTTGCAAGCCACCTCGGCATTGCGCAGGAACTGCAGTGCGACATACTTATCATTCTCAGAAGCCTCAGGATCGGTAAGTATCTTTGCCACCTGCTCGTTATGCTCGCGGCGCAGCATGAACTCCACATCGTGGAATGCCTGCTGGGCAAGCAGTGTCAAAGCCTCCTTTGATACCTTCACAATCTGTTTTCCCTCAAACTCAGCGGTGCTGACACCGTCTTTAGTCAAAAGGCGATACTCCGTCTTGTCTTCGCCCACCTGGAACATCGGGGCGTACTTGAATTCTACGTTTTTAGCCATAATTGTATTTGTTTAATATCTATAAAAACCAGTATAATCCTTGAATCAATACCCGAACACCTCTTCCGTCGTGAGGCGCTTCACCGGACCAATCTTCTCAAGAGCCTCCATGTCGAGCTGCTTCTCATCACCGAGGATGATGTAGCGATATGGCTTCTTGGCGATGTTGGCCTTCTCGAAGTTGACGATGTCCTGAAGGGTGACATTCTTAAGATTCTTGTATATCAGCTCGTTCTCGCTGATGTCGAGTCCAAGGCGCTCTGCCGTAAGATATGCATTGAAGATACCCATCTTAGTGGTGCGCGAGCTTGCCAGTTGCTTGGTGACTGCCTCCTTGGCTATCTGGAAGGCATTCTCGCTGACAGGCATCTCGTCGAGGATCTCATTGAAGTGAGTGATACAGTCGGTCATCTTGTCGTTCTGGGTGATGATATGCGTCATGAAGAACTCCTTACGGTCCTTCCATGCAGGACTGACATAACTTGCGAACGCATTGTAAGCCAGGCCGCGAGCCTCACGCATCTCCTGGAACACGATACCGTTCATGCCGCCTCCGTAGTACTCGTTGAACACCTGCTGCACGGCAGCCTCTTCAGGATTCCAGCTCCGGCTCTCGTTGTGATACATACGCATGTAGATGTTCTTTGCGTCATAGGGAGCTATGAGGACCTCGTTGGCTGTAGCCTCCTGCTGCAGATAGGGCTTGTTAACAGGCACGGCAGCCAGTTTCTTTGCCACGACATGGGTCTTGTCTACAAGTCCTAAGACCTCATTCTCTGCCATCGGGCCATAGTAAACCACTCTGTGCTTAAAGTTTGCGAGGCCCTTTATCAAGTCAGTAAACACCTTGGGGTCGGTATTCTTCAGCTGCTGCTCGCTCATAACGTCAGTAAAACTGTTACGCTTGCCTACAGTACCATAATAATAGAGATAGCTGAAATATGTTCCCTGGCTCTTCTTTGCATCGTCACGGCGCTTCATGGTGAGATTTACCATCTGATCGTAAGCCTCCTTGTCAGGCTTAGCGTTCTGAAGCAGATTCTCCAGCAGTGCGAGGGCCTGAGGCATGTTCTCGCTAAGTCCGGACAGGGATATCGTGGTGTTCTCTGAGCCTAAGCTCACACTCCAGTCGCAGCCCAGCTCATAGAACTTCTGGCGAAGGTCGGCAGCTGTCAGCTTGTCGGTGCCCAGATATCTGAGATAGCTGGCAGCGATATCGTAGCGATTGTCTGCACTCTTGCCGAAGTCGTAGAAGAATATCAGGTTGAAGAGTCCGTTGGAATTGTTCTTCACATAGTACATTGGGAGCTTCTTCTTTGTCGTCAGTACCTTCATGTCCTTCTTGAAGTCAACGAACTTAGGCAGTATCGGCTCCACCTGCGAGTTCTGGATGTCCTTCACAAACTGGCTCATCTGGTCGCGGTTGGTAGGTATGGCAGTGATGGCGGGCTTGTCTATCTTCTTCTGTGTAGAGTCGACGCCCTGCTTCTTGTAGACACTTACATACCCTTCAGTGAAGAATTTGTTGGCGAAAGCCACGAGCTCGTCCTTGGTGATTTTTGAGATGCGGTCGATGCTGCCTACCTCCTGTTTCCAATCTACCTCGTTGATGAATGCATCTACGAACATGTCTGCACGTCCGAGGTTGCTCTCAATCAGCTGGTAGTGGCTGCGCTTCATATTATTGATGATGCTTGGCAGCAGGTTCTCGGGGAAGTCGCCTTTCTTCAGCTTGTCAATCTCAGCGAGCATCAGGCTCTTCACCTCGTCGAGGCTCTGTCCCTGCTTAGGAGTACCGATCAGGTAGAATGCTCCGTGGTCGTGCAGGAACTCTGAGCCTCCGGCTGCTCTCTGCACCTTCATCTTCTGGTTCAGGTCGAGGTCGAAGAGTCCGGCACGTCCGTTGCTGAGCACACTCTCCATAAGACTGAGAGTGTCAGCCTGCAGTGAGTTGGCCTTTTCTGCACGCCAGCCCATCCAGATGGTCTCTGCCTCCTGGCCGACTATGGTAGTATCCTTCGGCTGTGTCAGTGGGGGAAGTGGCGGGAAGACCGGCCGACGGACATCAGCACCTGGCTTCCAAGAGCTGAAGTACTTGTCGATGATTGCGATAGTCTTGTCTATATCAAAGTCACCAGCCATACAGATGGCAACATTGTTAGGACGATACCACTTATTGAAGTAGTTCTCGATGTTGACTATCGAAGGGTTCTTCAGATGCTCCTGAGTACCGATGGTGGTCTGGAGTCCATACGGGTGGTTAGGCCACAGCATCTTACATATTGTAGCGAAGAGCTTCCGGCTGTCGCTGGTCAGTCCGATATTGTATTCCTCATACACAGCCTCCAGCTCTGTATGGAAACCGCGGATCACCATATTCTGGAAACGGTCGGCCTGGATTTTCGCCCAGTTCTCTATCTCGTTAGAGGGGATGTCCTCTGTATAGCAAGTCACATCGTTGGAAGTATATGCGTTAGTCCCCTCTGCACCGATGGCTGCCATCAGCTTGTCGTACTCGTTGGGGATGAAGTACTTTGCCGCGAGCTGGCTTACCGAGTCAATCTCATGGTAGGCCTGCTTGCGCTGCTCAGGATCGGTCATCAGTCGGTACTTCTCGTAGCGCTCCTTGATATTCTGCAGGAGCGGAGCCTCTGCCTCGGGATTATTGGTCCCGAACTGCTTGGTGCCCTTGAACATCAGGTGCTCCAGATAGTGAGCAAGTCCCGTAGTCTCAGCGGGGTCGTTCTTCGAACCGGTACGTACCGCGATGTAAGTCTGGATACGTGGTTTCTCAGTGTTTACGGAGAGATACACCTTCAGGCCATTGTCGAGGGTATAGATTCTCGTCTTCATCATGTCGCCAGGTACGGTCTCGTACTTGTACTCCTTTGCCTGGGTGCTCATACCGAGCATCAACAGACCGAACAATAATAGCTTCTTCATCTTATTTGGTTTTAATTCTCGTAATCAATCTCGTGGTCGAGCTTAGAGAGGAAGTCCTCGTAGACATCCTGATCCACATCGCCCATCTGGAACTCCTTCTCGGCATCCTTACGTATCTCTGCTATCCACGCACGACGGGCACGGATATAGTCCTCGCGTATCTGCTCTGCATCGGCTGGGGTGATCTCCTCAAGACCGTAATAGTCGAGAATCATCTGGTAAGACCAAGCCCAACGGTAGTTGCTGTAGTTATCGTTGATTTCAGAGAAGCGGTCGAGAAGCTGCTGGATATTATCGATGGCACCCGACTTGATGTCATCAACGATGCGCTTCTCTTCGCTCTCAGGCATCAGCAGACCGCTGAGGTCAACCCATCTGCCCTCGCCTACCCTGGAAACAGGACGGACGAATCCCTCCTTCTTCGCACGCTTAAGGACGGCTCCCATATAGATGCGCAGCGCGATGTCATAATACTTCAGGCCCTTGCGGAGCGAAGAGGCATTGATGACATACTCGTGGAAATTGTAAGTAGAGACATTGTCACCTGAAGCCTCACGAAGAGCCTTCAGAATCTTGATGCCTTCCATTATCTCGCCTACGGTAAACGGAGAGAGCCAGTCGAAGTTGATGATACTCTTCTTAGACTGCTTGCTGCGCTTGTCGCGCTTCGGCCATTTCTTGATATCGCGATAGAGTCCCACAGTAGTGATGTTGCGTCCTGGCACGAGGTAGCAGTCGTCGCCGTAAGCCATAAGATATGAGAACGGCAGGTTGCGTGTGTCAGGATGGTGCATCAGCTTACCGAAGCAGACACTGAAGGCGCCTATCGTAGCTGGCATAAGGATATATGAGCCTGAGGCTGTCTTGGTGCCGCGCTCAAGGGTTCCGAAGTGCATAGGTCCCATCTTATAGGCATGATTGGAGAAGTTGGTGTTAGAGCCTGCATTATAGAATGAGAACTCCCCTCCAATCAGGAGTGAACTCTTATGGTGTGATGCCGAGAACGGTCCGCAGAAGGCAGCACAGGCCTCACCATTTGCCATAAACGAGTTGGCAAAGAAGAGACTGGCCTCAGCAGTGAATCCGTTAGTTATCTGACAAGCCTCGCCCACAAAGCAGTCCTGCATCTTTACGGAGTTGTTGATAGAGCATCCGTCACAAATGATAGAATTCTCGCAGATGACACCAGTACCGATAAACACAGGAGCATCCATCGACGACATCACAGTACACTCTGAGAGGCGTGAGGCTCCACTGATCTCGCAGTAGCCCTTGATAACAGTATTAGTGATATCCTTGGCATTGATAATCTTCACATTGTTGCCGATGAATCCTCGTTCGGGGCGAGACACCCGCAGCTCGTCTTCAATCATCTGGTGGAGTGCCTTCTTCAGCGACTTGTCGTTAGCGTGCTTCACCATAAAGGAAGCCACCTGAGAGTTAAGGGCCCGGAAGATAGTCACATTACCGTCGCCCATCTCATTGAGTACCGAGATGACAGAGCCTTCGCCATAGGTGGCGTCATCGGTAGTCTCGAGAGTACATATATTAGATATGTAGCAGTCGTTGCCGATAGTATAGTTGTTTATGTAGTTGCCCACCTTCTCTATCAGGCAGTCATTACCCACGGAGACGTTCCGGAGGGTGGTGTCGTTGATTCCTGAATGTTTGAAGAATCCCTTGGTGACCTCCACTTGTTTATTGAACTCGCCTAGACGGATATCGCCATAGAACATTACGCGGTGGAAATTATACGGCTTAAAGCCTTCTGCCACCATCACTCTCTGCCAGTCTTCTGCCCAGCATACATTGTTTTCGAGAACATCAATCTCAGTCTGTGTTAAGCTTCTGTATTCACTCATAGTCTTGATATAAAAAATCGTTATATGGATATTTCTGTACATGGAGCTCTCTGACCCGCTTGTAGAGAATCTCACGCAACTCGTCTATATTCTCTTTTTCCTTAGCAGAGATAAACAAGCACTCGAGGTAGTGCCCGTTTTCGGCAGAGTTGGCCATCCAGGTATGGCGCAGCTCATCCAGAGTAATGTTCTCCTTTGTCGCGGGGGTGAGGTCATCATCTTCCTTAGGCACCCACTTATAGGCATCTATCTTATTGAACACTATGACGGATGGTGTATCAGCACACCCCAGCTCCTTGAGGGTGTTTTCCACCACACGAATCTGCTCCTCAAAGTCTGGATGGGAGATGTCTACGACATGCACCAGCATATCGGCCTCACGCACCTCGTCGAGTGTACTCTTGAAACTCTCCACAAGGTCGGAAGGCAATTTTCGTATGAATCCTACGGTATCGGCCAACAGAAATGGCAGATTGTCGATAGTCATCTTCCTCACTGTGGTATCGAGGGTGGCGAAGAGCTTGTTCTCAGCGAAGACATCACTCTTTGCCAGGAGATTCATCATAGTAGACTTTCCCACATTGGTATATCCCACGAGGGCAACACGTATCAGGCGCCCGCGGTTCTTACGCTGGGTAGTCTTCTGCTTGTCGATCTCAGCAAGTCTCTGCTTAAGCAGAGTGATACGCTGCAGAATGATTCGGCGGTCCATCTCGAGCTGCGTCTCACCAGGTCCGCGAAGACCTACCGATCCTTTTCCTCCGCCGGAGCCTGAGCCGCCTCCCTGACGCTCAAGGTGAGTCCATAGGCGCTGCAGACGGGGAAGCATGTAGCGATGCTGGGCCAGCTCCACCTGTGCCTTAGCTTCTGCTGTCTGGGCTCGCATGGCGAAGATATCCAGGATAAGCGATGTACGATCGAGAATCTTCACCTGCAGCTCCTTTTCGATGTTACGCATCTGCTTAGCAGAAAGCTCATCATCGAAGATCACCATTCCCACAGGCTGCGGTGCACTGGAGTCATCCAGCAAGCCCTCTGCAAACAATGAAGCGTCCTGGGCATCAACCCACTCGTCGTAGGCATCCTGACACTGCTTGATATACGCCTTTATTTCAAGGAGCTTGCCTGAGCCGACATACGTGGTCTGACTGGGGCCTCCTACCTTCTGCGTGAAACGCTTCACGGTGACAGCCCCCGCCGTATCGGCAAGAAACTCCAGTTCGTCTAGATATTCTTTTGTCTTAGCCTCGTCCTGCTCCTTGGTAATAAGTCCTACGAGAACAGCAGTCTCAGCCTTGGCCTCTGATATTACAAATTCTTTCATATTGGGTGCAAAGATAAGAAAAAAGACAAAGATAACGCAGATTATTACGGAGTTTTTGAAAAAAAACACTAAAAAAAATATAAAATCGATACTATGCATGTATAATGAAAAAGAAAAAATTGTAAATTTGCGGTCAGTTTTAAGAACCAACTAAATTACAAAATTATGAGAGTAATTATCCAATCAGACTATCAGAAGATGTCTCAGTGGGCAGCAAACCACGTAATCGAGCGTATTAACGCATTCAATCCGACACCCGACCATAAGTTCGTACTCGGACTTCCAACAGGTTCTTCACCAGTAGGAATGTACAATGCCCTCGTAGAGGCCTGCCGTAAGGGAAAGGTATCGTTCAAGAACGTCATCACATTCAACATGGACGAGTATGTTGGTCTGCCGGAGACCCACCCTGAGAGCTACCATGCATTCATGGCTCGTAACCTGTTTGACCACATCGACTGCCCTAAGGAGAATATTCATATCCTCAACGGCAACGCAGCCGACCTGAGGGAAGAATGCGCCCACTATGAGGAGATGATCAAGGAAGCAGGCGGCATCGACCTCTTCATCGGAGGTATTGGCCCCGACGGCCATATCGCATTCAACGAGCCAGGCAGTTCTCTGCGCTCAAGGACACGTATGAAGACGCTGACGACAGACACACGTATCGCAAACAGCCGTTTCTTCGGAGGCAATCCAGAAAGTGTTCCGGCACATGCCCTGACAGTTGGAGTAGGTACCGTTATGGATGCCCGCGAGGTGATGATTCTCGTCAACGGACACGGCAAGGCTCGCGCAATGCAGGCTGCCATCGAAGGCAGCATCAATCACATGTGGACGATTTCTGCCCTCCAAATGCATGAGCACGGAATCATCGTCAGTGACGAGGATGCTGCTGACGAATTGAAGGTTTCTACATACAAATATTTCAAGGATATCGAACAAGATCAGCTTTTATAAGATGAGGAAACTATTCATAATAATGACGTTGACGTCATCAGTCCTGGCATGGGCTGGTGACGTTAACGTTTTTTCTCCCGACGGGAAAGTGGAGGTAAAGGTGAGTGACGCGGGAGGCAGAATGTACTATTCCATTGCCCTTGACGGACAGGAGATGCTACAGCCGTCAGCACTGGGACTGAAGACAAGCATCGGCGACTTTACCCGTAATCTATCCATTTTCAACTCCAGCCAGTCTTCTGTCACTTCTTCATACCAGATGCGAGGCACAAAGGCTGCATCGGCAGACTATAGCGCTAACCGTCTGAGTATCGATGTGAAGAACAAGGACGGGCAGAAAATGAGCATCGTCTTCCAGGTGAGCAACAACGACGTTGCCTTCCGCTATGAGATGCCAAGGCAGAAGTGGCAGAAGAAAGACATGAAGAGAGTGAGGATAATGTCGGAGGCAAGCAGCTTCAACCTCCCCGCCGGCACAACAACGTTCATCTCGCCACAGATAGGTCCCGAGAGAGGATGGGAACAGACGAAGCCCAGCTATGAGGAGGTATATTGTGCTGACGGAGCCATGGACACACCTTCCAAGTACAATCACGGGTATATCTTCCCGGCACTGTTCCACCTGCCAAAAGGCTGGGTACTGATTTCTGAGACAGGTGTTAGTTCTGCCTACTGCGGAAGTCATCTGTCTGACTGGCAGGCAGGCATAGGATATACCGTAGCCTATCCGGACAATGGCGAGAACAACGGCTACGGCACCGACTTCGCCGCAATCCCCCTGCCAGGCAAGACCCCTTGGCGCACCATCACCCTGGGGACGTCACTGAAGCCTATCGTGGAGACAACCATCAGCTACGACCTCGTGGAGCCGCTCTACGAGCCTTCTACCGACTACATGCCCGGACGCTACACATGGAGCTGGCTGATCTGGCAGGACAACAGTATCAACTACGAGGACCAGGTGAAGTTTATCGACCTCGCCTCTGCGATGGGATTCGAGTATTGTCTCGTAGACAACTGGTGGGACACTCAGATAGGGCGCGACCGTATCGCAGAACTGTCGAAATATGCACAATCGAAAGGAGTTCACCTGATGCTCTGGTACAACAGCAACGGCTACTGGAACGATGCTCCGCAAGGTCCTCGCGACTGCATGAACACCTCTATCGCAAGAGAGCGGGAGATGAAATGGATGCAATCGATAGGTATCAAAGGAATCAAGGTGGATTTCTTCGGAGGAGACAAGCAACAGACAATGCAGCTATACGAAGATATACTGTCTGATGCCAACCGATACGGACTGCAAGTGATCTTCCACGGGTGTACGATGCCTCGCGGATGGGAGAAGATGTATCCGAACTATGTCGCTTCAGAGGCAGTGCTTGCCTCTGAGAACGTGTTCTTCGATGAAGGTGCTGCCATAAGAGAGCCATTCGACCTGACGTTGCACCCCTTCTGCCGCAATGCCACTGGAGCAATGGACTGGGGAGGGGTCATTATGAACAAATATCTGTCGAAGGACAACAAGAGCCGGCACTCACGCAAGACGACCGACATTTTCGAGATGGCATCGGGAATCGTGATGCAGACATCAGTGCAGTGCGTAGCGATGCAGCCAAACAATCTGTCGGAGCTGCCGCAGTTTGAGTCAGACTTCCTTCGCGGGCTGCCAACAACCTGGCAGGAGACTCGTTTCATAGAAGGGTATCCGGGAAAGTATGTAGTGCTGGCTCGAAAGTCAACTGACGGGAAATGGTACATCGCCGGACTGAATGCACAGAAAGAACCTGTCACGCTGACTCTCGACTTGTCACAGTATAGTCTGACCGACCTTTACATCGACAACAAGAAACAGGAGCCAATGCTCACGAAACTGAAGACCGACAAGAAAGGGAAGGCCAGAATAACGATACAGCCAAACGGCGGAATGATAATAAAATAAAAGAATAAGAAGATGATAAAGAAAAAAATCTTGATGGCAACAGCCATCTTCGCACTTGCAGCCATCTTCGCACTTGCAGCCAGCACGCTACTCAACAGCAGCTGCAAGGACAACAAAGACAACTCCATTGACCCGGCAACACAAGTAACCCCACAAAGCAAGACCGACGACAACAGCCAGTTCGTAACGCTTACTGATGCCGTGCCCGACGCCATCCTCGAGATACGCTATTTCGGCACGTACAACTTCGTTGGCGAGCGTATCGACGGATACGAGGAGCCTACTGCACTGCTGACCAAACAGGCTGCGGAAGCTCTGAAAAAGGTGAGCGACGACGTAAATCAACAAGGCTACCGTCTGAAGATCTACGATGCATACCGCCCGCAGAAAGGCGTTGACCACTTCGTCCGCTGGGCGCAGGACATTAGCGACACAAAGATGAAGAACTACTTCTATCCCGACCTCGACAAGAGCGTGCTCTTCGAGCAGGAGTACATCTACGAGAAGAGCGGCCACACCAGAGGAAGCACCGTCGACCTGACACTCTTTGACATGAAGACGGAGAAAGAGCTAGACATGGGTGGCACCTTCGACTGGTTCGGTCCTGAGAGTCACCCAGACTTCTGCGGCAATCCTGAAACAGGTGAATACACAGGCGATAACTCCAAGTCACCAGCAGGCAGAAGCATCACCGCCGAGCAGTTCGAACACCGCATGATACTGCGTAGGGCGATGATTGCAGGCGGGTTCAAACCACTCGACTCCGAGTGGTGGCACTTCACGCTGAAGGATGAGCCATTCCCTGACACATACTTCACTTTCCCTGTCAAACAACTGAACCGCTAATAATACGTCCAAATAAAACATCAGACAAGGTGGATATAACAATCACAGAGCAAAACGGCAAGCTGGTGGCAGTCTTCGACGGTTATCTCGACACTGCAGCATCATACAATATAGAGATGGCGCTGAAGCCACTCTACGAGTGTACAGACAAGGACATCATCCTGGACTGCGAAAAGATGAAATACATATCGTCGGCAGGACTGAGGCAGTTCCTTACCATACTCAAGCACTCAAAGCAGCATGGAAGGAAAGTCTACATCAAAGATATGAAGGAAGAGGTGTACACCAGTCTGGTCATCACGGGATTCAGCAACATCTTCAAATTCATATAAGAAGCACTGATGCAAATGGAGATAATAAATCAACTTGACGAGCACGGCCAGCAGCTGTTCCGACAGTTCCAGAAACTGCGCCCTCAGCTCGAGGAAATCGAATCTGAAGCCTACAGCCTGCTGCAGCATGCCCTCAGAGAACAGGGCATCTACGTCACAGCCATCGAGCACAGGATGAAGACTGAGAAGTCTCTCGCCGGAAAGCTCGAGCGTAAGGGCTGGAAATATAAAAGCATCGACGATATCACCGACCTGGTAGGGCTAAGAGTAATCACGTTCTACAACGACGAGGTTGACAAGGTGGCAATGATTGCCAAGGGGATCTTCGACATCGATTGGCATGAAAGTGTAGACAAGCGCAAGCTGCACGACCTGGACTCCTTCGGCTATAACTCACTGCACTACGTATGCCGTCTGAAGAGCGGCGGACCGCGTTTCGAGCTACAGATGCGCACCGCCCTGCAACATGTATGGTCGACCATAGAGCATGACACCGGCTACAAAGGTGACGTGAAGATACCACGAGAGTATGTGAGACAGTTCAGCCGCCTGGCTGGCATGATGGAATTGATAGACGAGGAGTTCAGCCGACTGCGACTGGCACTTACCGACTACCGCAGGCAGACACTGTCGCTGGTGAAGAGCGGACAGCTCGATGACGTACCACTGTCGCGCGAGTCGTTCCGCAACTATCTAGAGCTAAAGCCATTCGACCGTCTCAACAAGCGTATCGCAGCAGTCAACCAGGCAGAGATCTTCCCTGTTACGCTGATGCCCTTCCTACCTGTGCTCGAGAAATTCAACCTGGAGACGCTTGGCCAGGTACAACGGTTCATAGATGAAAACAGCGACGATGCCTACCAGCTCGCACTTACCCAGCTCGCTGTCACCGATATCGACATCTTCTCGTCGAACATCGCACTGCAGAACCTCTGTCTGGTCTACGTGCTCAAACACGGCGGAGGGCACCAGGGACTTAAGGAGTTTTACGACATCATCAACGGCGAGCAGGAAACCAACAACATGCTTGCCGACATAATGATGGAAAAAGCCGAGACGCTAAGATTTATGCAAGAGAGAAACAAAAAAGACTAAGCATTATGAATGACAACTTCGAAAAAATCAACCTGGACGACTATTTCCAGACCGGTGAGGGGGGTACAGCCCTGACCTACAACCACAAGAACGGCAAGACGCTAGCCAAGCTCTTCATGCAAAGCTTAGCCGCAGAAAACGCCGTGCGCGAGTTCCACACCAACCAGGTGGTTTATGAGAGCGGACTGCCCACGCCGCAGCCCATCCGTCTGATTACCGACGGGGAGCGTTTCGGCGCAGAGTACGAGCTCATCAGCCCCAAGCGCTCTTTCACCCGCATCATCTCGCAGGAGCCCGACAAGTTGGTTCCATTGTCACAGCGCTTTGCAATACTCGCCAGACAGATACACGAGACTCCCGCCGACACGCAGAGGCTGCCCGACATGAAGGAGCTGGTGGCCTACTGGATTGACAAGTATGAGCAACTGCCCGACAGCTACAAGGAGCGCCTCCACCGCACACTTGACACAATCCCCACTGCAACCACCTGCCTGCATGGCGACCTGCACATCGGCAATATCATCACCGATGGCAGCAGAGACCTTTGGATCGATGTGGGCGACTTTGCCTACGGTGTACCCGAGTGGGACCTCTGCATGATGTACTATTCTACGAACTTCATGAGCGAAGCACGTGCAGACAACATCTTCCACCTCGACCTGCCTACACTGAGAAAGCACTGGGAGGTCTTCGCAAAAGAATACTATGGTACTGACAGCAAAGAGGCAATAGAAGAGGAAGAGAGGAAGCTCAAACCATATTCTGCACTTAAGATAGCATTCCTGGTTAGCAAGTTGAAAAACGGGAAAGGGGCTGTCAGCGATACACTCTTCAAAATGTTCGACACCTATTTACCGCAATAAGACATGAAACTACTATCCACTTGTGCATGTACTGCCTGCAAGGCCGTCGTGCTGATAATGATAATGACAATGACAACACTCCAAGACTCTCGGGCCCAAGAGCGAAGCATCGCTTTTGAAGGCATCGAGAATGCTCGCGACATGGGCTCACTCGTGATGCAAGACGGCAGTACCGTCTCCACGGGCAGGCTCATCCGCAGCGGAAACCTCTATAAAGCTACCGATTCCGACATCAGGAGACTGAAGGAAGAATATCAGCTCACCCATGTGATAGACTTCCGTTTTGAGCAAGAGGCAGGGTCAGCCCCCGACCGTACTATCGACGGAGTAAGCTACACGCATCTTTCCACACTGCCGAAGTCACTGATAGCAGGATTTTCCACAACCAGACCAGACACAGCAAAGATTGACATGAGCAACTTGGCAGAAGTGATGCTTAAGTTCTCGTTCAGTCCCTCGGCTCAGGCAATGGCACAGAAGCTGTACCCGGCTATCGTCAACGATGCCAAGTCGCAAAGATACTACGGACGTTTTCTAGATTTGGTACTAAAGGCCGATGGCGGTGTGCTCTGGCACTGCTCGCAAGGCAAAGACCGTGCCGGCTGGGCATCAGCCTTCCTGCTGGCGGCACTTGGAGCCAGCCGCGAGGTAATCGTTGCCGATTTCGACCTCTCCAACCAGAGCTATGCCAGCCAGGTAGAGACTATGTCGGCGAAAGTCCGCGAGATGGGAGGCGGTAATAAGGAGCTGGCATTCATCCGTGCGATGGTCGGCGTGAGCCGCGAGAACTTCGAAGCGACACTCGATATGATTGACAGCAAGTACGGTTCGCTCTCTGACTATCTGGAGAATCAGCTTGGATTCTCCAAAGAGAAGCAGAAGATGCTACGCAAGAAATACTTGATTAGCAAGCAATAATAATCGTCAATACGAAAAGGCTATGGCAAATAAACCCTTAGACACAGAACTGCTCGATCGCGCTATCGTGTTCGCAGTCCGTGCCCATGCAGGAACAGAACGTCGAGGCAAAGGATTCCCCTACATCGTCCATCCGCTGGAAGCTGTAGAGATTGTAGCCACCATGACCTCCGACCAGGAGCTGCTGGCAGCAGCCGCTCTTCACGACACGGTAGAAGACACCGACGTCACCATAGAAGAGATACGCACTGAGTTCGGAGACCGCATTGCTTCGCTTGTCGCCTCCGAGAGCGACGTAACGCCCAGTGGTGTCAGCGAGGAGCAGAGCTGGCATGCCCGCAAGCTTGCAGCCATCAACCGTCTGGAGCAAGCCTCGCACGATGCAAAGATTGTAGCCCTGGGCGACAAACTCTCAAACATGCGTGCCATAGCACGCGACTATACCGTGCAGGGCGACAGGCTCTGGAGTCTTTTCCATGCCAAGGACAGGAGCGACCACGAGTGGCACTATCGCGGCCTGGCTGCTTCACTCAGCGAACTGAGCGACACATTCGCATACAAGGAGTTTATACGGCTTATTAATCAGGTGTTCCAATAGTTTTGACGCCTGTGACAGAACCTCCTACAACGGAGGCACTGCCACAGACGTTTATTCAAGACAAAGCCGAAATACTGTCAGTACACGAAAATCCTGTAATCCTTAATGCTGCCTGGTGCACCTTCTTCTGCACGGGGCAGATACTCGAAGCCGGAGAGCTGTTGCACAGAGCCGAGATCGACAACCATCAGGTGAGGCAAAGTAGCGCCCTTGGCTGTGCGCCAGTAGGTAGACTCTTGGAGGTCGAACACCTTATCTGCAAGATTATTACCTCTGATGATTTCCTCACTGTCGGCATACTTCACTGTCCAAGGCTCGCGACTTATGCGCTTGCCATCCTTGCCAAGGGCATATACCTCAGCCACACATACGTTATCCTTTCCCTCATGGGTAGACAAGGCCTGGAGGGCGATATATCTGCCTTTAGCCGGGGCAGCAAACCTTACCGTCTGCCAACCGTTACCCGGAGCGAAACTGCCTGCTGCCACAGGAGTTGCAGAATTCAGGTCGGGCTTGTCACCAGGATTGTTGTGAGTGACGCTCTTTTCCAGGTTGAGCTGGTCAAGCTCTGGCTTGTCCTGAGCCCAGAGAGTCGTCTTGGCAGGTCCTACTAAATCAAGGACCACCACCTCATTAAGTCCACGTTTCATCCAACAGGCAGGAACATAAAGCGTCTGCTGAGGGCCTATGTTCCAGAATCTGCCTATAGGATATCCGTTTACATACACCTGCCCCTTACCGAAATTAGACAGGTTAAGGAATGTGTCGCCTCGCTTGCTTAGCTTGAAGTATCCTCGATAGTAGCCAGCGCCTCCCGCACCCCTGAGACTGTCCTTCGCGGACTGAGCAGAGGCGAGAGCCTTCGCTGCTGTGGAGTAGTCATCGGGGATCGTTAGGATGGTCCAGCGCTTCAGGTTCCAAGTGACGTCATTACCATCGACTTCTGCCGAGACGGTCACGTTCTCCGTGATTCCCTTATAGTCCTTGATGGCCCGTCCGAAGTTGATACGCCCCATGGCTTCAAGGAGTATCTTCAGTTCCTGTCCCTTCTGAACCGGAGGCAGCAAGATGCTCTTCTCGTTCTTTACACGGTCGATCTTCCCGATATACTTATCATCGACGAACACCTGTGCAAAGTCGTGACAATCGTTAAGTGTGAGCACCGACGACGTGGATATCTCCGGCAGCGTGGTAGCATATATCATTGAGCCCCAGCCCATATCCATATCCTCCATAGTGAGCAGAGGGGAGTCGAATACGGCACTGTCAGCCCCGAGGATGATCGGTGCAAACTCCTTTGCCTCGAACTCAGGGATGCTGATGAGGTAAGCCGGAGCTTTCACCTCGCGGGGAAGTGGTTTGTCACTGTATTTCTGGAGCACCTTCCGCAGCTTGTAATATTTCTCCGTTGCCCAACCATACTCATTGATGGGGGCATCATAGTCATAACTCGTTACGTCGGGGGCGAATCCGGGAGAGTTGGCTCCAGCCCAGTGGCCGAAGCTGGTGCCTCCGTGAGTCATGTAGAGAGAGAAACTGATGCCCTTGGAGAGCATCTCGTCGATACCGCTGACCATATCGTCGGCAGGACGTGTCTCATGACGTGCTCCCCACTTGTCGAACCATCCGCTCCAGAACTCAGAACACATCAGCGGAGCATCCGGGCGCAGTTCACGAAGACGGGCAAACTGTTTGTCTATATTGGCTCCCGTTCCGAAGTTCATTGTCCACACGAGGTCATCGAGACCGTTCTTCTCGAAGTTGCTCGCCCAGTCGCACTGGAAGAGAGCCATCTTGTCACCGTATATGCCTCTCAGGCAGTCACGGATCTCAGAGACATAAGCCTTGTCCTCGCCGTAGGAGCCGTATTCATTCTCTACCTGCACCATAATAATGGGGCCACCATTCTGGATGGTCAGAGGTGCAAGCTGCTCGCCTACTTTCTTCTCGAATATCTTCACGCGCTCCATGAAGTAGGGATCCTGCTCGCGAAGGCGGATATCCTTCTTTTTCAGGAGCCACCAAGGCAGACCTCCCATCTCCCACTCTGCACATACGTATGGACCGGGACGGACGATGACGTACATACCGTGTTTCCGGGCCAGGCGACAGAACTCTGCCACATCGTTCTGACCGGTAAAGTCAAACTGTCCTTCCCGCTGTTCGTGAATATTCCAGAACACATAGATGCAGATGGTATTCATACCCAAAGCCTTGCAGGAGCGAATACGATGCTCCCAATACGGACGCGGAATACGAGGGTAGTGAATTTCAGCAGCCTTTACTATGAACGGCTTTCCATCCAGCAGGAAAGTACCTTTACCAACCGTAAAGTCACCTGCATTAACATTCAGTGAGAAAAGTGCCGAAAACAAGACACACAAAGCAAAAAATCTCTTCATATCAGTAGTTAATAATTAATTTGAATGCAAAAATAAGAAAAAAAACAAAAAAGTAGTACGGTAAAAAGGCAAAAAGGCATAGTTTTTAAGAATAATTGTGTATATTTGCAGCAAAATAAAGGAACTAACTTCGAGAAAGAATGAAAAAGATCGCTATTCTTATGTTGGCATTAGCCAGTTGCGTAAGTATGATGGCTGAAGACGGCAGTCGTCTGTGGATGAGATACGATAAAGTGCAGAAGGCACAAGTAGACGGACCGGAGTGCATCGCAGCAGAAGAGCTCCGCAATTTCTATAATGGCAGTAAGGCCACCTTGGTGATTGACCCCAATATCAGCAATGATGAGGGATATGTCATCGAGGGCAGCACCGTCAAGGCAAAGACTGAGCGCGGCCTGATGTATGGAGCCTACGCAATGCTCAGAGGCGAGAAGGGAGCCTCAGAGCCTTTCTTCAAGCTCAGGATACTCAACCACTGGGACAATCTCGACGGCAGCATCGAGAGAGGATATGCCGGACGGAGCATCTTCTGGGATCTCGAAGGCGACAAGCCCAAAGCCATCGATGCTGCCCTCATCAAAGAGTATGCAAGGGCAAATGCAAGCATCGGTATCAACGGGACAGTACTGAATAATGTAAATGCATCGCCAAAGATTCTGTCGGCACCATACATTAAGAAGGTAAAAGAGATAGCAGCCATCCTTCGTCCTTACGGAATAAAGGTGTACCTCTCTGTAAACTTCGCATCGCCAATGGCATTGGGAAAGCTCAAGACTGCCGACCCTCTTAATCCGAGAGTCAAGACATGGTGGAAAGCAAAGGCTAAGGAGATCTACAAGGAGATACCCGATTTTGGCGGTTTCCTGGTAAAAGCCAACTCTGAGGGGCAGCCTGGCCCAGGTGACTACAAGCGCAGTCACGCACAAGGTGCTAATATGCTGGCAGAGGCTGTAAAGCCTTACGGAGGAATAATCATGTGGCGCAGCTTTGTATATGGTGCCAACCACAAGGGCGAGGACCGCGTGAAGCAAGCGGTGTCTGAGTTTAAGGAGGATGACGGAAAGTTTATGGACAACGTCATCCTGCAGTCAAAGAACGGACCGCTCGATTTCCAGCCACGTGAGCCATACGCTCCTATCTTCGACAACATGAACAAGACTCCACAGATGGTTGAACTTCAGATTACCCAGGAGTATCTCGGACAGTCGCGCCATCTGGTATATCTCTCACCCATGTGGAGAGAGTTCTTCGGATTCGTAAGCCCAAAGCGTCTGGCAGGAATAGCAGGAGTAGCCAACATCGGACTCGACAAGAACTGGTGCGGGCATCATTTCTCCCAGGCCAACTGGTATGCTTTCGGACGTCTGGCATGGAACCCGTTCATGAAAAGTGAGGAGATAGCAGAAGAATGGCTTAGACAGACGTTTGGCGACCAGGCCATCAACGAGCGGCTTCTCTCCATGATGCTCCGTTCGCGTGAGGCCTGCGTAGACTATATGATGCCTCTCGGACTGCACCATATCTTCAAGTTCGACCACCACTATGGGCCAGAACCCGACGGCTTCATCGAGCACTACCCACTGGAGTGGTGTCCTGTCTACTATCACAAGGCCGACAAGGAAGGTGTTGGTTTCAATCGCAGTCATACCGGCACTGATGCCACATCACAATATAGTGAGCCATATTGCTCGCTTTACGATGACATCAACACTTGCCCGGAGAGATATCTGCTGTGGTTCCACCATGTACCCTGGACCTACCGGTTGAAGAGCGGCAACACGCTCTGGGAGGAGATTCAGGCACGATACGACAGAGGCGTAAGAGAGGTAGAGGACTTCTGCAAGACATGGCAGGAGGCAAAGCCGTTTATCGACGAGCAGAGATGGAAGGAGGTCGATGAGCGCATGCAGCATCAGCTCGAGAATGCGAAAGAGTGGCGCAAGGTGTGCACAGACTATTTCAGGACATTTGCCGAATGAAGGTCATCGTTTCAAATGAGATAGAGAGTGTCTGCCCGTCATTCATCGGGGCAGCGGTAGAGGCACAAGTGGTCAACTCAGGCTATTGCCAGCCTCTGTGGGACGAGATCCATGCCCTCGAAGATAAATTCCGTAAGGAGCTGACCACCGAGTCGCTGAAACAGCTGCCGGGCATCGCTGCCACCCGCAGGGTGTATAAAGCCTGTGGCAAGGACCCCTCGCGCTACCGCCCGGCCAGCGAGCAACTTATCAGGCGCATGCTGCAGGGCAAGGAACTATACCAGATAGACACCCTCGTAGATCTTGTGAACCTCGCATCCATCGCCTTCGGATACAGTATCGGGGGCTTCGATGCGGATAAGTTCGTAGGCGATACCCTCACACTCGGGATAGGGCGCGAGGGAGAGCCGTACGAGGGTATCGGAAGAGGCATCATCAACATCGCAGGCCTGCCTGTATACCGCGATGCAGAAGGAGGAGTAGGCACTCCTACGAGCGATAATGAACGAACAAAGATGACCCTCGGCACCACACATTTAGTGGTACTGATCAACGGATATGACGGTAATGAGAGCCGGGTGCTCGACAATGCACACTTCATCCAGGACCTGTTAAGGAAATACTGTCAGAGCGACGGGGGCACAGTCACCTTATATACATAGAATATGAATTTGTCAGAACTTGAAGATAAGCGTATCGCCGTATTGCTTTCAGGCGGCGTGGACAGCAGCGTAGTGGTCTACGAGTTTGCAAGACTCGGGGTTCATCCGGACTGTTTCTATATTAAGATAGGACCTGAAGAGGAGGAGGAATGGGACTGCTCTTCTGAAGAGGATCTCGAGATGGCTACTGCTGTAGCGCACAAGTATGGATGCAGACTTGAAGTGATAGACTGCCACAAGGAATATTGGGATCAGGTCACGAAATACACTATGGACAAGGTTCGTGCCGGTATGACTCCCAACCCCGACGTAATGTGTAACCGCCTCATAAAGTTTGGGGCCTTCGATGAAAAGAGAGGTCATAACTATGATCTCATCGCAACAGGCCACTACGCGCAGACAGAGACCGACGAGAACGGCCGCAAATGGCTCTGCACCAGTCCTGACCCCGTGAAGGACCAGACAGACTTCCTCGCTCAGATCTACGACTGGCAGCTCCAGAAGGCACTCTTCCCCATAGGGCACTATATGAAGGACGAGGTCCGTGAGATAGCAGAGCGCGAACATCTCGTAAATGCCAAGCGCAAGGACTCTCAAGGCATCTGTTTCCTGGGCAAGATAAACTACAACGACTATATCCGCCGCTATCTCGGAGAACAGCCAGGAGACGTGATAGAGTTAGAGACAGGCAGACGCATAGGAGAGCACAAGGGTCTATGGTTCCATACCATAGGGCAGCGCAAGGGCATGGGGTTCAGCGGGGGACCTTGGTTTGTAGTAAAGAAGGATGTTGCCAGTAACATCCTGTACGTATCTCACGGCTATGACCCGGAGACAGCCTATAAGCAGGACTTCAGGGTCCACGACTTCCATTACCTCACAAAGTGTCTGACACCTTGTGAGGCGACATTCAAGATAAGGCACACACCGGAGTATCACCCTGCCACATTGGAGTGGACGGGGGAGAGAGAGTTTACCGTACATTCGAAAGAGAAGATTCACGGAGTGGCACCGGGACAGTTCTGCGTGATCTACGACAAGAACCATCACAGATGCCTTGGCTCTGGCGAGATAACAATATGATTAGAAAAACTACTAAGAATATGAAAAAAAGACTACTTGCTATTTTACTATTTGCGACAACGATTTCCTCAGCACAGGTGAGGCAGGAGACTACACTCACAGACGGCTGGCAGTTCTCTCATGACAAACAATCCTGGAAAAGTGTAAGGATCCCCCACGACTGGGCCATCGCAGGACCATTCGACAAGAAATGGGACCTTCAGAAAGTAGCCATCGAGCAGAATGGTGAAAAGGAAGCCACTGAGAAGAGCGGACGCTCAGGAGCACTGCCATGGATAGGCAAAGGCCACTACAAGCGGACACTGACAATACCAGAAGGCTACGAGCGCGCAGAACTGCTGTTCGATGGTGCTATGTCAGAGCCTACAGTATTCATCAACGGAAAGAAGGCTGGTTACTGGGCATACGGCTACAATGCATTCCGCATAGACATCACACCTTATATTAAGAAAGGTGACAATCTGCTGGAGGTTGATCTGAACAACGTAGAGGAGAGCAGCCGCTGGTATCCCGGAGCAGGCATCTACCGCCCTGTAAAGCTCATCTTGACGCAAAAGGCCCACATCGACGACTGGAGTCTCTTTGCAAGGACTCTGAGCCTCAACAAAGAGAAGAACTATGCTGATCTGGCCGTAGACCTCAAGGTTGAGGGTGCAGAGGAAGGCATGTCGGTATGTCTGTCATTAGAAGATGCCGAAGGCAAGTCTGTATTGCCAACCGAAGCCACACCTGTCGGAAATGGCCTGGTGCATCGCACCCTCCGTGTTTCCAGTCCTAAGCTATGGTCGCCTGAGTCACCTTATCTGTATACACTTAAGGCTTATATAGCAAAGGGGTCAGAACAGAAATGTGACATCCTGACCAGGAAGATCGGCATCCGTACTGTCCGTGTATCCCGTGAAGGGGGCTTCCAGCTGAATGGCCAGACTCGCAAGATAAAGGGCGTCTGCCTGCATCACGACCTCGGTCCACTCGGAGCAGCAATCAATAAGTCGGCCCTCATCCGTCAGATAAAGACGATGAAGGCGATGGGCTGCGATGCCATCCGCACTTCGCATAACATGCCAAGCCAGATGCAGATGGATATATGCGACTCGCTGGGTATGATGGTGATGGCAGAGAGCTTCGACATGTGGGTTTATCCTAAGTGCAAGAACGGCTATGCCCGCTTCTTCCGTGAGTGGTCTGACAAGGACATCACCAACCTCGTCCTCGCCAACCGCAACCATCCGAGCATTGTGATGTGGAGTATCGGCAATGAGATACCCGAGCAGTGGAGCGAGGAGGGGCGGCAGATATCCATCCGCCTTCAGGGCCTTTGCCACAGCCTCGACCCCACCCGACCTGTCACCCAGGGAATGGACAAGGCTGAGGCAGCATTAGGAAGCGGCTTTGCCCAGGCTATGGACGTGCCGGGATTCAACTATCGGGTGCATAAGTATCAGAAGAATATCGAACAGCTGCCTCAGGGATTCCTCCTGGGGTCAGAGACAGCCTCTACCGTCAGCTCACGCGGCATCTATAAGTTCCCTGTACAGCCCGATGACAACTCAAAATTCGCATCTTGGGCTCCCGGCTATGACCCTATGGCTCTTAAGAATGCCGACGGTCAATGCTCGAGCTACGATCTTGAGTATAGCCCTTGGAGCAATCTCCCCGACGACGACTGGGTATGGCAGGACGACAAGGACTGGGTCATCGGTGAGTTTGTGTGGACCGGCTATGACTATCTTGGCGAGCCATCCCCATACGATGAGTACTGGCCTTCGCGCAGCAGCTACTTCGGAATCTGCGACCTCGCAGGACTGCCAAAGGACCGCTACTGGCTGTACCGCTCGAAATGGAACAATGACGAGCACACCATCCATCTGCTGCCTCACTGGTCATGGGGTAAGGAGCGGAAAGGCAAGGTGACCCCCGTCTACTGCTATACAGACTATCCCACGGCAGAGCTGTTTGTCAACGGCAAGAGCCAGGGCAGGATAAGCAAGAATCCAAATAGCCGTCTCGACAGATACCGTCTGCGCTGGAACGATGTAAAGTATCAGCCGGGAGAGATAAAAGTCGTAGTGTACGATGCCGACGGCAGGCAGGCCGGAGAGCAGACCGTAAGGACGGCAGGCAAGCCAGCCCGACTGAGACTTGACACCTGGACTGCCACAGGGGAGTCAGGTCGGGAAGGCGGAATCCTGAATGCCGACGGCGAGGATATGGCATTCGTCACGGTATCTCTCACGGATGCGAAGGGCACTCTCATCCCCAATGCATCTGACCAGCTGACCTTCGAAGTATCGGGTGCAGGTTCGTTCGAGGCTGTATGTAATGGCGACGCCACAAGCCTGGAGTCATTTAAGAAACCGACGATGAAACTGTTCAGCGGCCAGCTGGTAGTCATCGTACGAAGCAGCAAGACCCCCGGCACTATAAAACTGAAAGTTACAGACCGTCAAAGAGGCCTGCAACAGTCAGTTGACATTATCACTAAATAATGATAAGAAATAGCGGTTGACACATGTCATAATCCTAAAAATCCAGCTCAGCAGAGCTAAAATCCTCTCATCCTATAATCCGTAGAGCAAAAATCTATTCCAAATGAAAGGGCATTCTACTACAATGAAAATAGCAGGATGCCTTTTTTGATACAAAAGAAATAAACATAACCACTGTTTATGCAACGATATAATACTATTTTTTATATTTTATCTTTGCATTTACAATTTTTATTTTTATCTTTGCAACCGAAATACATAAGACTTTGATAATATGTGGACAGAACTTAGTGATACAGCCATATTGAACAAGCTTGGGACGAGGCTAAAAGCTTCTCGTATATCAAGTGGTCTTAAACAGCAGGAACTGGCTGCGGAGTCAGGCGTTGGAGTAAGTACCATCGCCAAGATAGAAAGCGGGCAGTCTGTTTCGCTCTCATTACTAATCAGTGTCATGAGAACGCTTGGATTGCTTGAAAACCTAGACTTGCTTGTGCCAGAGCAGAAGCCATCGCCAATGGAACTGTTGAAGATGCAGGGCAAGCAGGTAAAACGCGTAAGAACAAAGAAGGATTAAACAATGGGAGAAATACCAGTAATACAGATATACCTGTGGGGCAACCTTGTGGGAGCCATGTCTTGGGATGATGAAAGAGGCTATGCGGATTTCCAGTTTGACGACCGCTTCCGCAGGTCAGGCTTAGATATCGCTCCACTAATGATGCCATTGGCAAGAACCAGAGGCGTCGTCTCGTTCCCCACCAATGCTAGAACAAAGTGTTTCAGCGGTCTTCCTGGTTTGATAGCAGATGCACTTCCCGATAAGTTTGGTAGCCAACTTATCACGGAATGGTTCGCGCAACAAGGTAAAACGGAGGGTATGATTACTCCGCTCGATCGTCTGTGCTACGTTGGAAAACGGGCTATGGGTGCTTTGGAGTTTGTACCCGCTGCCAATGTGGAAGGTGTAAACGAATCGACAGAAATCTATATACGCGAACTGATGGCATTATCTGATTCAATCTTCAAGGAACGAAGCAGGTTTCAGGAACTCATTCACCAGAACGACAAGTCGATTCTCAACATCCTTAAAGTGGGAACGTCTGCAGGCGGCGCGAAACCAAAGGCGATTATTGCCTACAAAGAAGAAACAGGAGAAGTACGTTCTGGCCAGGTTCCTGCACCAGAAGGATTTTCATATTGGCTGTTGAAGTTCGACGGAGGCACTTATAGCGAGCATAATGAGATAACCGATAATCCGCAAGGCATCGGAAACATAGAATATGCCTACTATAAGATGGCTACTGCCTGCGGCATCAGAATGTCGGAGTGTCGTCTATTGCCTGAAGGTGACTGCAACCACTTCATGACGCGCCGCTTTGACCGAACATCAACAGGTGAGAAAATCCATATGCAGACAGCGGCTGGTATTGCCCATCTAGACAGAGACGTGCGCCATTCATACGAGGAACTATTTGGCGTATTACGACGACTGGGACTGAACTACAAAGACTTCGAGCAGTTGTATCGCCGCATGGTGTTCAACGTCATTGCACGCAACCACGATGACCACACCAAGAATTTCTCCTTCCTGATGGATAAGGCTGGAAAATGGTCGTTTGCCCCAGCTTATGACTTATGCTATTCATACAATCCTGCAGGCAGATGGACAAGCCGTCACCAGCTTTCACTCAATAGCAAGACAGATGACTTTGCTCGGGAGGACTTGTTGGCTGTGGCACAGAACATCGGCATACGCGATGCCAATCATATCATAGAGGAAGTTCTCTCCACAGTAGCATCCTGGCCTGATACAGCAAAAGATTGTGGGGTAAGACCAGAGCATATAGAGGCAATCAGCAAGACGCTCCTGCTATATATATAAATAAGAAACTTTCCAACATCAAAAGGCTGAATAATCAAATATGAAGCGACTTTTATTCACAATCTCTATCGCTGTTATAGCATCTTTGAACATTCTGGCTCAGGGCTATCGCAACCCTGTGCTTCCCGGCTTTCATGCCGACCCAAGTGTGTGTACAAACGGAAAGGACTTCTACCTTGTCAACAGCACGTTCCAGTATTTTCCAGGAGTACCTGTGTTTCACAGCAAAGACCTGATACATTGGGAACAGGTAGGTAATTGCCTCTCGCGCAAGTCACAGCTTGACCTCTCGGGGCTTTACACACAAAACCAGCCGGAACTGGGTTGGACTAATGCGGGCATCTATGCTCCAACCATCCGCTATCATGAGGGTCGCTATTACATGGTGACCACCATTTTCCCATCACGTCGCCATTTCTACGTATGGACAGATGACCCATCTAAAGAATGGTCCGACCCCATATTCATTGACTTTGCCCTCGGCAGTTGCGACCCTACCCTCTTCTGGGACGAAGGGAAGTGCTATTTCTTATGGAAAGCAGCAGCAGACGAAACACGCCCAGGAATCAAGCCGGGTGAAATCAACATCTGCGAAATTGACATTCATACTGGTCGGCGTATAGGCGATGTTCATCACTTGGGAACGGGACTCGGCGGACGTTATCCTGAAGGTCCACACATATACAAGAAAGACGGCTATTATTACATGATGCTTGCCGAAGGCGGCACGGAGCATGGTCACCATGTCAACATCTTGCGAAGCCGTTCTCTGTTCGGGCCGTATGAATCGAATCCTGCCAACCCCATTCTCACGCATTTCAGCATGAAGATGCAGAACAGCAATATTCAAGGGCTCGGACATGCTGACCTCATACAAGCGCCCAACTCCTCATGGTGGATGATTTGCCTGGGTTATCGCACAAGCGGTTACCTCCTGCATGTGATGGGGCGCGAGACGATGCTTGCACCTGTACGTTGGGACAAGAATGCTTGGCCTGTGGTCAATGGTGACGGCACTTTGGCCTACAATATGAAATGTCAGACCTTACCTCAAGTTCCAATGCCCCTTGACCCTGTTCGCGAAGAGTTCAATTTCGTCAAGCGCGATGTACCAGCCAACAGCTACAGCAGCATTGGATTGCCTTGGGGATGGATGAGTATCGGTAATCCCGATTATTCCCGCTACTCTCTTACTGAGCGGGAGGGCTGGTTGCGTCTGCTTCCCACTTCTACGCCTCTCGATGCAGCCACGTCGCCCACTTTCGTGGCAAGACGTCAGACTGAGCTACGTTTCAACGCCACCGCACTCATTGACGCATCCCATCTGGCAGAAGGCTCTCAGGCAGGAATCACGGCCTATGCAGCACCCCTGAACCATTATGATGTGATAATAGAACGAAAGGACGGAAAGCTTTTGGCTAAGTCAAATATCCGTGTGGGAGCACTCAGCCATGACGGCCAACCCATTGAACTGAAAGACTCCCAGGCTTACATACGCATCAGTTCCGACAAGGACTATTACTACATGCAAGTTTCCGTCGATGGCAATTCATTCACCACACTCAGCAAGATGGACTACCGCTACCTATCCACCGAGGTGATAGGCGGGTTCACAGGCGTGATGCTTGGCTTGTTTGCCCAGGGTGATGATGGATATGCAGATTTTGATTGGTTTGAATATATAACAGAGTAAAGAAAAGAGCATCATGTAGATAAGGGGTTAATTTTACCCTGAGACTATACGCCCTACACGACTGCCGCATCACTCGAAATGTCGGATGAACCCCAAAACCCCACAGAGTCTCCGTAGAGTTCTGTGGGGTTTTTCTTCGTTCAGTATCTCATGCAGCTCGTAGCTCCGAGTGCGGTTAGGGTCAAGAAGTTACCAGCCTTCTCGGTCTCGGAATTCTCAGTCACTTTTGAAAGATACAGTTCAATCATTTTTGTCTCCTTTCTGTTTAGATAGTTGATGATAAGTTGTTGAATAATCTTAATGTCTTCTGAATCGCCTTGAGCCTGCGCACTGCCTTCGGTTTTCCCTTTGACGATGCAAAGATAATAAAAATATTCTCGTCATTATCTGTTATGATACATTATAAACTGTTTTGATTCGCTATTCTCAAATATTTTTTGTAAGCACCCGCTCGTTCACCCCCGCCGAGGTGTCCCTGATCTTCTCCGAGCTCGGCGAGCCCTGACGCGGCGCGGGCGGGCTAAATTTCAGCAGGTGGCACTTATTTTCCGATAGGTGCCACTTGTCTGTAAATAAGAGCCAAGTATTGAGGCTACTTATTAATATATGTCCGTTGAGTGTTGACGGCATTTACAAGTTTACAAATTTACAAATTTACATTTTTGTTTTTTATGTATGCAAAAAACACAT
>DGTJ01000125.1 GCA_002393725.1 Prevotella sp. UBA4339
GACGGGCTGACCTCGTGAAGTTCTATAACTGCCGAAACATTCTGCTCACAGGAGTGACTATTCAGAATTCCCCTCGCTTCCATGTGCATCCCTTTTACTGCAAAAACATCATCATCGACGGCATCAAAGTGGTGTGTCCGTGGAATGCCCAGAACGGTGACGGCATTGACCTAAGCGACTGTCAGCAGGTGCTCATCGTCAATACGATGCTGGATGTCGGTGACGACGGCTTCTGCATGAAGAGTTCGAAACCGAAGAAGGACTTGGACAGCGGTGTAGAAGATGTGCTGATACAAGACAACATCGTCAGACACGCGCATGGAGGTTTTGTCTTGGGCAGCAACACGGCATCGGGTATGCGCCGACTGGTTTGTCGCCACAACGTATTCTCTCAGACTTATGCTGGCTTGCGCTTTAAGAGTTATATTGGCAGCGGTGGGAAAACGGAACAGATATTCATCAACGACATCATGATGACCGACATCATGAAAGAAGCTATCGTTTTCGAATGCGACTATGTGGAAAACGGCAAGGGAGGTGAAGACAAATACAACGACCCGGAATACGTGAACGGGTTCACGGAAAAACAGCGGAGATATACACCCGAATTCCAAGATATCCATATCAGTAATGTCGTTTGCAAAAAGTCACGCACAGCCATCCGCGCTACGGGACTTATTGGATTGAATTGTGTTCACGACATCACCATCAGCGACTGCGTCTTCAACTATTACGAAAAGGGCAACGCCATACACGATGCTACAGCAAAAATAAAACTGGAAAGGGTGAAGATAAAGGGACAATAATATCTACAAATGTAATTAACTCGATGAAAATACTTGAACAAAGAATCCTGGAAGATGGAAAATGCTTGGATGGGGGCATTCTGAAAGTAGATAAGTTTATCAACCACCAGATGGACCCTTACCTGATGAAGCAGACTGCTATAGAGTTCATACGGTTGTTTGCCACAGAAGACATCAACAAAATCATTACCGTAGAAGCATCGGGCATCGCACCAGCTGTGATGTTGGGTTACCTAATGGAACTGCCTGTGGTCTTCGCCAAGAAACAGGTTCCGTCAACCATGAACGATGTCATTCATACGCAAGTGGTTTCCTTTACCAAACATAACGAATACAGCATGGTCATCAGCAAAGAGTACCTGACATCGCAAGATCGTGTACTCTTCATCGACGACTTCCTCGCATACGGTTATACCGGCAAGGGCATCGTCGACTTATGCCAACAGGTAGGAGCCGAGATTGTGGGCATGGGATTCATTATAGAAAAAGCATTCCAACACGGCAGAAAACTGTTGACAGAATGTGGCGTGAAACACATTGAATCGCTTGCCATCATTGAGTCGCTCGACAACTGCGAAATCAAGTTTCGCGCATAACAACGTGTCATTTTGTACACGAAATCGGCAAATCTGCATTATTTTAATACAAAATGCAGGGGTTTACAAAACATTTTACTACCTTTGCAGCCATATTTGCAAAAAGAATATCATTATAAGACATTATGAATAAAATTATCCGTAAGGAGCAATTCTCCGAGAAAGTATTCCTTTTCGAGATTGAAGCTCCGCTCATTGCAAAAAGCCGAAAGGCTGGTAACTTTGTGATTGTGCGTGTCGGGAAAAAGGGCGAGCGCATGCCGCTGACCATTGCTGATGCCGACATCGCCAAAGGAACAATTACTCTCGTCGTACAGAAGGTGGGTTTGTCGAGTATCAAACTCTGCGACCTGAACGTAGGAGAATTTGTTACTGACGTGGTAGGTCCGCTGGGCAATCCTACGCACATTGAGAACTTCGGCACGGTGGTCTGTGCCGGTGGTGGTGTGGGTGTAGCACCGATGCTGCCTATCATCCAGGCGCTGAAGGCTGTCGGCAACCGTGTTTTGTCGGTCTTGGCTGGCCGCTCTAAAGACTTGATTATATTAGAAGATAAGGTGCGCGAGTCGTCCGATGAGGTTATCATCATGACCGACGACGGATCATACGGCGAGAAAGGTGTTGTTACCGTCGGTATAGAGAAGTTCATCGAACAGGAAGAACATGTCGATAAGATCTTCGCCATCGGTCCGCCTATCATGATGAAATTCTCCAATCTCACCGCCCAGAAGCACAACATCCCTTGCGAAGTATCGCTGAACACCATCATGGTGGACGGAACGGGTATGTGTGGTGCCTGCCGCCTGACCATCGGAGGCAAAACGAAGTTTGTCTGCATCGACGGTCCGGAGTTCGACGGAGCCCTTGTTGACTGGGACGAGATGTTCAAGCGCATGGGCACCTTCAAGCGTGCCGAGCAGGAAGAGTTGGAACACTTTGAAGAACATCTGGAGAAGATTCAGAACGATCAGAATACTCAGAGTAATCAGAATACTCAGAGTAATCAGAGTAATACGAATACTCAGAGTCAGGCAGAGGCTTCCATCGAGGAACTCACTGACCGCAACGCAGAATGGCGTACTGAACTGCGCAAGGCGATGAAACCAAAGGAGCGCACGGCTATTGAGCGCGTGAAGATGCCGGAACTGGACCCTGTCTATCGTGCCACGACACGCACAGAGGAAGTAAACATCGGACTGACACCAGAGATGGCTCTGACCGAAGCCAAGCGTTGCCTCGACTGCGCCAAGCCAACCTGCGTGGAAGGTTGTCCGGTCAACATCAACATTCCGTCGTTCATCAAAAATATTGAACGAGGAGAGTTTCTGGCTGCTGCCAAGGTGCTGAAGAGCACCTCTGCCCTGCCCGCTGTCTGTGGGCGTGTTTGTCCGCAGGAGAAACAATGTGAGAGCAAATGTATTCACTTGAAGATGAACGAACCGGCTGTTGCCATCGGCTATCTGGAGCGTTTTGCTGCCGACTACGA
>DGTJ01000109.1:0-436 GCA_002393725.1 Prevotella sp. UBA4339
CTATGTCAACCACCCAACAGCAGATAGAGAGCATCGACTGGGCTTTCGCTCAGAACGCCGACCCACAATCGCCCTACTATCAGAAGATAGACACAAAGAACATCTGTGTCGCTGGTATGTCATGCGGCGGTCTGCAGACACTTTTCAATTGTGCTGATCCACGCATCACCACACTGATGATATGCAATAGCGGTTTATTCAATCAGCAGAATGCCAACCAAGCTGTTGGTGGTATGCCGATGCCTCCTAAAGAAAAGTTGAAGGAGATTCATACCCCTGTCATCTATATCTTAGGCGGTGAGACAGACATTGCCTATGGCAACGGTATGGATGATTTCCATCGCATCCAACATGTTCCTGCCTGTGTTATCAACTATCCTGTCGGTCATGGCGGCACCTATCGTCAACCTCATGGTGGTGAGTTCACCATCCCTGC
>DGTJ01000109.1:533-5180 GCA_002393725.1 Prevotella sp. UBA4339
GAAGCAGCCAAGATGTTCACCGGCAATACTCCCGCACTCTTAAAGCGCAAAGACTGGACATTGGAGAAGAATGAAAAGTTCGACGAACTGCACTAATATATAATATATGATATGAACAGGCTATTGTCCCTCCTCACCATCTCCCTGCTATTCCTGTCAGGAACAGTAAAAGCTGACGATTACGCGACTATCAACATGGAGAGCATCCACAACCCCATGTTATGGGCTGATGTTCCCGACCCCGATGTCATCCGTGTCGGCGACACCTATTATTTAGTGTCTACCACCATGCACCTGATGCCTGGAGCCCCCATCATGGCTTCCAAGGACCTGAAGAACTGGGAGACCGTGGGATACATCTTCGACCGACTCACCGACTCGCCGAAGTACGACCTCCAGAACGGTACCGTCTACGGACGAGGACAATGGGCAACATCCCTGAAATATCATAATGGCAAGTTCTATGCCTTGTTGGCTCCCAACGAGCAAGGAGCCATGGGTGACACTTATATCTTCACTGCCGAGAAAGCAGAAGGCCCTTGGACTATCGTGTCGCGCATGCGCCATTTCCACGACTGTTCTTTGTTTTTCGATGATGACAACAGAGTCTATGTTATCTACGGCACTGGCGAGATGATGGAACTGAAGCCTGACCTTTCTGATGTCATAGAAGGTACGCACAGACAGATTTTCCAGCGTGAGGAAGACGAAAAGGGAATCCTGGAGGGCAGTCGCATGATTAAGCACAATGGTAAATACTACCTATTGATGATATCCCACGTATATGCCCCTGGGAAACACCGCAGAGAGGTTTGCTACCGCGCTGACGACATCCACGGTCCCTATGAGAAGCAGGTGATACTGGAAAGCGAATTCGGCGGATTCTCCTATGAGGCACAGGGTACAATTGTAGATACCCCTGACGGCGACTGGTACGGCATTATCTTCCAGGATCGCGGCGGTGTAGGCAGGGTGCTGACAGTCATGCCCTGTCGCTGGATTAACGGTTGGCCTATGCTGGGGGACGAAAACGGAAAAGTCCCGGAAACAGTACGCCCTCTTATAGCAGGACAAAGAAACTGCCATATCGTGAAGTCTGATGATTTCTCTGCATCCAAGCTGGGACTGCATTGGCAGTGGAACCACAACCCCGTCTCTGAGGCATGGTCGCTCAACGAGCGCTCTGGCTACCTGCGACTAAAGACCAATCGGATTGTAAGCAATCTCTATCTGGCTCCCAACACCCTGACGCAACGCATGGAAGGTCCGGCATGCAGTGGCAGCATCACCATAGATATTGCAAATATGAAAGACGGTGACTGCGCCGGACTGGCCGCATTCAATAGTGACACAGGCGCCCTCGTCATCAAGAAAAAAGGAAAGAAACTCTTTTTAGAGATGGTGGAAATGTCAGTAGCACTGACTGACAAGGATAAGGAAGTTACCGATTACAAGGAGAAGGTTGTGGAATGCATTTCCCTCAACCCTCAACTCTCAATCCTCAACTCCCAACTATTCCTCCGCATCGATGCCGATTTCCACCCTGTGGAAGGAAAGAGAGGTCGGGATGTCGCTAACTTCTACTATAGCCTTGACGGCAGAGAGTGGACCCAGGTCGGCACAACAGACTACCATCTCAGTTTCGATTGGCGCCGCTTCTTTATGGGAACAAAATTCGGCATTTTCTGCTATGCCACAAAGAAAACTGGCGGATACGTGGATATTGATGCCTTCGACTACAAGAGATGACGCGCTGCCAATACCAAGAACATATAGTGCGACGAGCCGCCCCCTAAGACATACTCCACTTGCTGCCAAAGGAATGGGAATTCCAACAGTTCTGGGAAGTCGGGACGTATCAGTGCCGTTCCTGATACTACACCTCCGGGGATATACGACCAGTCGGCTCGGTTCAGTCCGTATGCTACTGTCGCCGACTTCGCCCCTACACCCGATGCGAAGGAAGCGTTATTGCTTCCTGGGTGACAACCGAGAATGAAGTTCAATGCATGATAGACCGTCTCTTTAGGGAAAATATCTGGATATGCACTTGTCAGGTAATAATATTCGAAACCGAAGCGTTGGATATCCCAACCAGCTCCCCAGATGGACGGGCGGTAAGGTACACCGTAAGGTGTCTCTGCTGCCAGTTTCTCCAAATCGGCACGATAAGATGTCAATGCCTGCCGATAGGCTGCTGCAAAAGCCTTGGCACGCTTGTCTTTCATCGTTTCCATCTTCTTCACCACACGTGTCAACAGCCAACCTGTATGACGGATACTCTTACACACCATTTCCTGTTGCCCGATAATGTAGTCAAGATAGGACTGTTCGCCAGTAGTCAGATAAAGCTCAACGGCTGCCTGCAATTTCATCTTGCTGTCAGCACCGTTGTAAATCTTCAATGCGATGTCCAGACATTCCTTGCTAAGAGCATCGTTATAGCCCCGCAGTGCCCGACTGACGGCAGCCAGTTGAGCCGCTGTTGAAATGGCACGGAAAGGATTCTCCTCCGTGAATATCCAGCGGTCGTCATCATTGCCAATGATACCATCGGTCATAGCAGAGGCATCGCCCAACAATACATATTGTCGCAAGTTATTACAGATAATGCCGCGATAAAGTCTGCCCAATGCCTGATAACTACGGACCACCGTCAGCGCACCGTTTTCTATCTGCTGCAGAATGTCATTCTTCCCGTCGGACTCATGAATCTCCACGCAGTGTTTTTGCTGGTCTATAGCAGTCACGTCAATCTCGGGACGGAAAGCCTCGTAAGCCAGTGTCAGGATATAGGCTTCTCCTGCCTGCGACTCTACACGCAGATCAAAGTCGCCTGCATCGTGCCAACCGCCAACATTTACCCCAGGCACTATGTCACCAGCCTGATATTTCGACAAACCCGGGCGCTGCGCATAACCGTCAATATGGTTGCCCACCGTTGCCATCCTCGCATCATCCATGTGACAGGCATCATGCCATATGCGATATTTCTCACTGACACGCATGTGACACATCTGAACAGGCAGAAAATATTCGATGACAGGCTGCCAGACACCCCGCTCATAGATATCCGTAGCTATACGGAACACGGAAGATTCCGACTGCCCATACTTTATTTTATATAAGCCCGGCTGCACTACATCACTGAAATCAGCCTTCAGATAACGGTAACGCAAGAATTTACCCCATACCTGAGGTTGCATGGTCTTAGCAACGGTCTCACCTTCACTGTCGATACGTATCAACTGCACCTCGGCGGTCGAAGTATCACGGGCATCTGTCTCAATGACAGCCTGCTTCTGCCCTGTCGGGTGATAGCCAATCTGCGAAATCTGCACGACTGGCTGATAGTGCCAGTCACTGACCACGTTCGGGGTGATGATCCACTTCACAGCACCCTTCGTGGCACCAGCCTTTATCTCACTGCGCAGCACGAACCAACCGTTGTTATGGTTCATACGCCCGTCATAGAGTTTCAATGGTTCCGTCAGCGACTCGATGGTCAACTTACTATAAGGGTCGTCGGGACGCGAGGTAAACTTCCGTCCTACGGCATACGGCTCAGCAATCAGTCTGTCAGCAGTATAAGGACTATAGCCCGTCGCATTCAAATGGTCAATATCCGCCTTCTGCCCCTTTCCAGTATAGAAATCACCGATGTGCAGATTATTCTCCGCTGTAGTCAGTAGTGGCGAATTAGGCTGCTGCGGATAAATACCCGTCAGCCCGTCCATCAGCCAAGGCTTACCAAACAGCCAGCCTGGGAAGAACTCTAGATTGAAGCCTACTTTGCCCAACAGGAAATCAGGAACAGGCTTGTCCAAGTCAACAGTCACAACAATGTTCTTACCCTGACTCTCAACATTGACCTGATAGGTCACGACGTAATCAGGATAAACCATCGGATTGAAACCTGTCAGATGACGTGAGGAGTCTGGATAGCACAGCGTGGTCACGATGCGATTCCCCTCTACCTTCCTGCTCAGTTGCTTAGGAACCGGCTGCCACTGCCCTGGTGTAGCCTCCATACGGATATCACCATTAGTAGCTATACGATGCCCGTTCATGATCACACAGACACCACCCTGATGACCCTCCGGATAGAAATCGCTGAATGCCATAACATCCACACCGCCCTGACGGAAATATCCCTCAGGTAACATTTGGAAAGACTGTGCCGCCAGCAACTGTGCCGTCAACACCATAAAGCCCAATAATAGTTTTCTCATTGCTAGCAGTTTTTTAGTTATTATGGTTGCAAAGTTAACCTTTTTTTCTGATAATAGCAACTGTTTGTTACATTTACGACATAATATGATACAAAAGGCAAGAAAAATCTCACTTTTTTTTCTTACCTTTGCAACCACTAATTTGAAACTATTATTATTAAATCATATAAAAAACTTATGAGAAGAACTATTCTTATGACGGCAGTGCTTGCCATGATGGGTGGCATTGCCAATGCCCAAGGACTGAAAGATGCCTACAAGGACTATTTCAAAATCGGCGTTGCTGTCAATCAGCGCAATGTTACTAACACCCAGCAACAGGCACTCATCACGAAGGAGTTCAACAGCATCACTGCTGAGAACGACATGAAACCCGAACCAACAGAGCCCACGGAGGGACAGTTCAATTGGGACG
>DGTJ01000135.1 GCA_002393725.1 Prevotella sp. UBA4339
GGCATGAAGAACTTCATCGTCATCACGCTCGGAACAGGTGTCGGCTCAGGCATCGTGGTAAACGGTCAGCTACTGTATGGTCATGACGGATTTGCCGGAGAGCTAGGACACGTGACGATGGTTCGCGGCGAGGAAGGTCGCATCTGCGGCTGCGGTCGTACCGGCTGTCTGGAGGCTTACTGCTCTGCTACTGGTGTTGCCCGCACTGCACGTGAGTTACTGGCAAAGACAAGCCGTCCGAGCCTCCTCCGCGAGATGGATCCAGAGAAGATCACATCCCTCGACGTGTCTATCGCTGCAGGCAAGGGCGACGAGCTGGCAAAGGAGATCTACGAGTTCACTGGCAAGATGCTTGGCGAGGCTTGTGCCGACTTTGCTGCATTCAGCAGTCCAGAGGCATTCATCTTCTTCGGAGGTATGGTCAAGGCAGGCGAACTGATCATGAAGCCTATCCGCGAGGCTTACGATGCTCACGTGCTGAAGATCTTCAAAGGCAAGGCACACTTCCTGGTCAGCGGGCTCGACGGAGCTTCAGCTGCCGTACTCGGTGCTTCTGCCATCGGATGGGAAATCCAGTAGGCAACAATTATCACTTTAACATAGGAGGTTGGCAGTACGACTATTGCCAACCTCCTTTCATTGATAACGTTTACGTTTATTATTTAGCACACTACATAATCTCCTTTCACTTTTTTTCCGTATATTTGCATCGCATTTGCAAACTACAAGCTAACAATAGTCACTAAGCATATATGAAAAGATTAATTCAATTACTGATGCTGTCACTGCTCGTTCCCACACTTGCAGCAGCAAAGGTATGGGATGAAGCTCAGTACAAACAGATTGAGCAGAGCATCCGCGTACCCCAATTTAGCGACAAGGAGTATGTAATCACCAAGTACGGCGCCAAGGCTGATGCTCCTGCAGCCAAGAATCAGAAAGCCATCCAGAAGGCCATCGACCTCTGCGCCAGGAAAGGCGGCGGCAAGGTGGTCGTTCCTGCAGGACAGAAGTTCCTCACGGGTGCCATCACACTGAAGAGCGGCGTGAACCTCCACGTTGAGGAAGGTGCAGTGCTTGAGTTCGTATTTCAGCCAGAGCTCTACCCCATCGTAGAGACTTCATGGGAAGGTCTTGAGTGCTTCAATCTCTCTCCCTGCGTATATGCCTTCAAGGCAAAGGACATCGCCATCACGGGTAAGGGCACCATCGACGGTGGAGGCTCTGTTGACACCTGGTGGCCCTGGAACGGCAATCCCCGTTTCGGATGGAAGGAGGGCATAATCAGCCAGAAGACAGAGGCACGCCCGCGCCTGCTGAAGAATGGCGAGGACGGCATACCGATGTATAACGAGAAGGGTGAGCGTTCGCCTGAGCGAGTGTTCGGACCGAAGGACGGACTCCGTCCACAGCTCGTCAGCTTCAACAAGTGCGAAGGAATCCTTCTTGAGGACATCACCCTGCTGCGCTCTCCATTCTGGGTTATACACCCACTCCACTCTACCGACATCACCGTGCGCCGGGTGAAGATGATCAACGACGGTCCCAACGGTGACGGATGCGACCCGGAGTGCTGCGACAGAGTGCTTATCGAGGACTGCTACTTCGACACCGGCGACGACTGCATCGCCATCAAGAGCGGGCGCAACCGCGACGGACGCGAGCGCAACATGCCTTCTAAGAACATCATCATCCGCAACTGCGAAATGAAGAACGGCCATGGCGGAGTAGTCGTCGGCTCTGAGATCTCTGGCGGATGCCAGAATGTATATGCCCACGACTGCGTGATGGACTCTCCTGAGCTGGAGCGCGTACTGCGCATAAAGACCAACTCCTGCCGAGGCGGTATCATCGAGAATATCAATATGCGCAACATCACCGTAGGTCAGTGCAAGGAGGCTGTGCTGAAGATCAACACCGACTATGAGCCCAAGGAGGTATGCTGCCGTGGATACTATCCCATCGTGCGCAACGTGCTGATGGAGAACGTGACATGCCAGAAGTCAAAGTACGGTGTCATGATAGTAGGCTACGAGGCCGACTCTCTGTCATATACCGTCAACAATGTTACGGTACGCAACTGTAAGCTGGATGGAGTCTACAGCAAGCCTGTCTATCAGAAGGGCAAGGCAGAGGACATCACGTTTGAGAATCTGGTCATCAACGGCCAGCTCATTCTCCGCGAGGCTCCCTACAAGCACTACAGCGAGTGGCTCACCTACTCCGAGATGCAGCGCGTGCCGAAGTCATATCTCCTCGACTTCGCCAATAAGCCCCGCTGGAGCTACGTGATGGGCATAGAGCTGGAGTCAATGCTCGACACATATCTTAAATATGGTGGCGAGAGCATCCGCAAATACTGCCAGGAGTACACCGACACGATGATCAATGCCAACGGCGAAATCCGCACATACAAGATTGAGGACTACAACCTCGACCAGATACGTACCGGCCATTTCGTTGCCCGCATGTACCAGCTCTATCCTGAGGCAAAGAACCTGAAGGCCATTCAGACACTCATGAAGCAGCTCTCAAAGCAGCCCCGCACAGTCGTCGACAAGGTGTTCTGGCACAAGGCTGTCTACAGCTATCAGGTATGGCTCGACGGTATCTTCATGGGCTTGCCCTTCCACACCATGACAGCCCGCGACCTGCTGAAGCCGAAGCAGGCAAAGAAGATCTACGACGATGCCGTAAACCAGATCTCCGTGACCTACAGGCGCACCTTCGACCCAAAGACAGGCCTTAACCGCCATGCCTGGGACGAGACGACCGAGATGTTCTGGGCCGACAAGGAGACGGGCCTTAGCCAGCACTGCTGGGGCCGCGCACAGGGATGGTACACGATGGCACTCATCGAGCTGCTCGACGTACTGCCCGAGGACTATGCCCGCCGCAGCGAGGTGCTCGACCTGCTTCAGAAGGACCTCGACGCCATCATCAAGTGGCAGGACAAGGATAGCGGGCTATGGTGGCAGGTGATGGACTCTCCTGGCCGCGAGGGCAACTATCTCGAGTCGACATGCTCATCGATGTTCGCCTACGTACTGCTGAAGGCGTTCAACAAGGGCTACCTCGGCGAGAAATACCGCGATGCAGGCATCAAGGCATACAAGGGCATCATCAGCAACTTCATCCGCGTGAACGCCGACAAGACCATCTCCCTCACCAAGTGCTGTGAGGTGGCAGGCCTCGGCCCTGGCGTCAGTGCAAAGGTTCTGAAGGCTGCACCGAAGGTAAAGGAGAACAAGCGCCGCGACGGAAGCTTCGCATATTACATCAGCGAGCCCATCCGCGACAATGATGCCAAGGGCGTGGGTCCATTCATCTGGGCATCGCTCGAAATTGAGAAACTGGGATACACTACTGATTCATTCAAATAAGTTATGAAGAAATTACTTGCATTCATTGCCTGTGCCATATTTGCAATCACAGCAACAGCTCAGGCACCTGCCTTCCCCGGAGCAGAGGGTCACGGACGCTACGTTACTGGCGGACGGGGCGGAAAGATAGTCCACGTCACAAATCTAAACGACTCCGGCACAGGATCACTGCGTGCAGCTGTCAATGGCGACCAGGCCAAGATCATCGTTTTCGATGTGGGAGGAGTCATTGCCCTGAAGTCAGAGCTGAAGATAGGAAAGAACACCACCATCCTTGGACAGACGGCTCCCAACCCAGGTATCACCCTGCGCTATTACACCGTCCGCCCACAGACCAACAATATCATCCGGTTTATCCGTATCCGACGCGGTGAAGAGGCTGATGTCAACGACGGTGCCGATGCCACCTGGCAGCGCGACATGAGCGACATAATTCTCGACCATTGCTCTTTCTCATGGAGTATCGACGAGATAGCCTCATTCTACGACAACAAGAATTTCACCATGCAATGGTGCACACTCGGAGAGGCTCTCGCCAATCCCGGACACACCAAGGGCGAACACAGCTACGGAGGCATCTGGGGAGGCAAGGGAGCATCATTCCACCACAACTTCCTGGCTCACATGCAAAACCGCGCACCCCGATTCTGCGGTGCACGCTACGACAGCAACGTCTACGACAAGACGAAATACGCTAATAGCATTCAGGCAGAGATTGTAGACTTCCGCAACTGCGTGATGTACAACTGGGGCAACGGCAACGGCTGCTACGGCGGTCCTGGCGGGGGCTATATAAATATAGTCAACAACTACTACAAAGCTGGTCCGGCTACATCCAATAAGACCCGCGTCACACAGATATCAGTTGCTACTCAGGACAACTCCTCCGGTTCACCATTCATGGGATATACCTCACGTTACTACATAAACGGCAACTACGTTACAGCGGCAGGAGCCAATGCTGACAACTATGACTGGAAAGGCGTCATCTACGACTCTGGGACTTACGACATTGACGGTGAGAAATGCTCTGCAGATGCCACCCACATGTACGGTGACGGCGTGACGTACTATAAGAATGCCAGCGGCACAGATTGCGTGCGCATCAAGCTTGACGCCCCGGTAGACAAGGGCGAGGTGACGACTCACAGTGCCACGGCTGCCTATGAGAAAGTGCTGGCCTTCGCAGGAGCTTCACTATATCGTGACGGTGTCGACGCACGCTATATGGACGAGGCATCCAAAGGCATCACCACCTACGTGGGATCAGCCCAGAAGACCGGCGACGGAAAGACCATAACCCATCGTCCAGGCATCATCGACTTCGTAAAGGATCAGGGTGAGTATATCCTTGAGACAACCCAACACCCTGAAGGCTTCGATACTGACGGTGACGGAATGCCAAACGCCTGGGAGACTGCCAACGGGCTGAATCCCAATGATGCCAGTGACGCTCTCACCACTACCCTCGATGCAAAAGGCTATTACACCAATCTGGAAGTCTATGCCAACAGTCTCGTAGAGGATATCATCAAGGGCGGAAACGAAGGTGCTGCAGATCCTATCACAGAATACTATCCTGCAGCAGCAAAGGCTGAAGGAATTCCTTACTACGACGGCACTGCTGCCAAGGGCACTTTCGGTAAGCAGAGTGAGAAACCTGACGATCCAGAGCCTGGACAGGAGGGTGAGACATACACCGTAACATTCAATGGTTCTAACGCGCAGTCGGAAGAGGGATATTTCACCTTCAACCCTGACAAGCACAACTTCAACAGCAAATTCAAGGGAACGTACAATGGAACTGATTATACCCAAGGTCTGAAGATTGAAGGTGCCACACTCATCCAGTTTACTACCACTACCACCAGCACCGTCACCATCGTACAGTCTACGTGGAGCGAGCATTCCATAAAGTTCGACAACGTGGCTCTCGACGTTGCATCAGCAGCCACACCAGAAGGCAGCACAGGAGTACGCGTCTACACAGTAAACGGTGTTGCAGCAGGCCAGCACAAGATTACTCGTGGCAGCGGCGAGAGTGGCATCTTCGCAGTGACAGTAAGATACGGTGAGAGCACTACTCCAAGCTACGAAGTGACCTATAAAGATCCTGAAGGCAATGTCCTGGGCACAAAGAAAGTATATGAGGGAGATGCCATCGGGGCTACACCTTACACCAAGGAAGACCTGACCCTCCCAGACGGAACAGTCTTCTGGGGCTGGGCCTACGACGGCAGCAACACATGGGTAAAGGCTACCGACAAGGTAAATTCCGACCTTACTGTCATCGCCAGAGTCTTAGACACTACAGTAAGCATCGAGCCTAATGCCCAGAGTGGCTACTACGAGGTCACTCCCGACAATCCCGCACTCCTCCTTGCAGCAATAAAGGCCGCCAATAGCACTGAGGGGGCAAGGATTTTCCTTAAAAACGGCACATACGACTTAGGCGAGATCGTGCTGACAGGCATCTCAGGCAAGAACGTGTCGATCATAGGCCAGAGTGCTGAGAAGACCATCATCGTCAGTGCTCCCCCGATAGCCATCGAGGGACTGGGCAAGGCCGACCTGCTCGTCAACACCGGTGAGGGCCTGTATCTGCAGGACATCACCCTGAAGAACGCTCTCGACTATTATGCTGCCGGCAGCGCAGGACGCGCCCCGACACTGCACGACAAGGGTACGAAGACCATCAACAAGAACGTGCGTCACCTGTCGTACCAGGACACATACTACTCTCACAAGACAGGCGGTCTGTTCTACTTCGAGGGCGGTGAGATTCACGGCACCGTCGACTATGCCTGCGGTAACGGCAAGGTATACTTCAATGAGGTGACGATGGTCAACGAGAAGCGCAGCAGTGCCACCATGACTGCCAACTCAGAGCTCTACGTGTTCAACAACTGCACAGTCAGGAACTATGCCGACAGCTACAACTTCGGCCGTGCATGGAGTGACAATCCCGTATGCGTCTACCTGAACACCACGCTTGAGGAGCCCCAGAAGCTCGCCTCCACCCGTTGGGAGCTCAAGGGCATCAACTGCGACTACAGCGTTGCCGGAGAGTATGGCACAAAGAATGCTGCCGGCGAGAACATCACGCCTGCCTCAAACATCGTGACCTTCCAGAAGGCAAACACAGAGCTTGAGACCATCCTCGGTGCATCAGCACTGGAGACCTACTCCATCGACAAGGTGCTTGGCGACTGGGCAGAGACAGTTCAGGAGCAGGCAAGGCAGATCGACGCTCCTGCCGATGCTGCATACAACAACGGGATAGTCAGCTGGACAGCCGTCGGCGGTGCTTCAGCCTACGCCATCTTCAAGAACGACGTACTCGTAGGCATCACCACCGGCACGAGCTACAGCACCACCGTAGATGCCGATAATGAGAGCCTTACCATCCGCTCTGCCAACGCACGAGGCGGTTTCGGCAAGTCAGCCGATGTTGCAGGCACTAAGACCGGCATCAGCCAGATCCGCAACGACCAAGGCTCTGAGCCATTCTACAGCCTTCAGGGCATCCGTGTAAGCAAGGCCGGCAAAGGCATATATATCACAAACGGTAAGAAGATTGTAATAAAGTAAGATTGCCGTGTTTTTCAGGATTTCACCGGGGTGTGCACATCAAGCTGCACACCCCATTTTCTTTGTGTCAGCGCACCAGGCACTCTGTCACCTGTCACAGCCCCTTAAATGATTCTTACGCACATCATGGTGAGGTCGTCATTTGGCTCAGCACCATTGCGATGCGTTTCTACCGCTGCACGGATCGTGTCGATGGTTTGGCGGGCTGAGTCATGCCCACTGTTACGTATAAGGTCTATCAGTCGGTCGTCGCCGAACTGCTCTTGCTGCGGATTTTCAGCCTCATTGAGTCCGTCAGTATAGATAAATAGCTGTCGGTCCTTGATATTGTCTATCTCTTCGCCCTCATAGTCAAGACCTGGGAACAGGCCGATGGGAGCATTGGCCTGCATTTCCAGGAACTCACTGTCGTGCTCGCTGCTTCCGATGACGGGAGGGTTATGCCCTGCATTGCAGAAGTCAAGATGACCAGTCTGGAGGTTGGCAAGTCCTATCCAGAATGTCACGAACATGCCGTTCTCATTGTCGTCTCCGCTGAGTGCATCGTTCATGCGTGTGCATATCTCAGCAGGCTTCATGCCCTGCTTTGCCATGGTCAGGAAGAGGCGAGTGGCCTGAGCCATAAACAACGAGGCTGGTACCCCCTTGCCGCTCACGTCGCCGATGGCGAAATAGAGTTGTTCGCCCGTTAACAGATAGCCGTAGAGGTCACCGCCTACCTCTTTCGCCGGGGTCATTGAGGCAAACATGTCCAGTCTGTCGTGCTCAGGGAAGATGCTGGGAACCATTGACATCTGAATGTCGCGTGCCACACGCAGCTCAGACTCTATGCGCTCCTGCAGTGCCTGCATCTTGGTGATGCGGCGTTGCTTGATGGTGTAGATAGCAAACGACAGTACCACCAGGGCGAGCACCACCATCGTGGCAATCCACCACAGACGTGTCAGCGAAGCCTCCTTCTGGGCTATCAGTGCCTCTTTGCCCTGCGTGTCGTAGATGGTGGCCAGCTCTGAAGCATCGCTGTTGCGCCATCGTACGACGGCACTGTCTAAGACGCCACTGATGCTGTCTGCCATCAACAGGGCTTTCGGGCTGTTGGCGAGGCCCCGCCAAGCTCTATATTGAGGAACGAGTATTTGATTGATATCTTCGAGTGAAAGCTGAGACGGATTGAAGGCTGTTGAGTCGAGTTTGTGGAACATGCCGATGACCTCCTGCCAGTGGCCGGTTTCGAGCAGGAACTGACCGCACTCCCGTATATCCTTTGCTTTTAGTGTGGCCACATCGTCAAGACACGGCAGGAAGACCCGGTATGCCTCTTCCGCCCTGCCCTGATGGTGGAGCAGGCGCGCCTCAGCAAGTGCCATTGCAAAAGTTTCCCAACGATAACTGGAATTGCTGATATCGACATGCTCCTGCAGCTGGCGGTAGTTGTCCCGGGCTATGGGAAACCATTTGCCGGCCTTGTCATATTGCTGCTGGTCGATGTAGGCAAGGGTAGCTTCCTCTGCGGTTTTCACCTTCACCTGCATGAATGTCGTGTCGCTGTCGAGACTCTCTCCTTCAATAAACAGCAGCGATTGATTACGTTCGTATGAGTCTATCGCTTCATGGTAATGCTGGTCACCCTCGTCGTAACGTCCCAGCTCTACCAGACAGTTGCCCATCGTGGTATAGAGACTGGAAGTGGAACTCGGCAGCAGCATGAGGATGCTTGACTCATGGGCTTTGATGACTTCCATGGCGGGCATCAGCACCTCCAGTGCCTCTGCGTAGTCGTGTCTTTCTATCAGCAGACGTGACAAGGCCATGACACTGGTGACGTAGGTCTGCAGTTCCGGTTCATCACCCGAGAACGCCTCAATGGACTTTCTCAACTGAAACTCCGCCGCCTTGTATTGCTTTTGCATTTGATAGGCTGCGGCATGAAATAAGTGAAGTTCTGTCTTGAACACCTTCGTACGCCCCTCAAGGCTGTCGCACACCACGTGGACAGAGTCATAGTTCTTGCGTTTTAGCTGAGTGGTTATCAGATTTAAGTCATGCTCTTGTTCGTCGAAGATGTCAACCTTCAGGACGTGCTTAATAACAGGTAGGACTTTTTCATCAAACAGCTCGGGTTCTATACTGCTGGCAATCTCCAGTAACAAGAACAGTCCCACAATCAGCGCCATGGGAAATCCTATTCCCCATAGCAGCACTCGCTTTATCCATTTCTTGATACTTTTACTCATATTTAGTATTACACAATAGTCCTGACTCCGTGTTTTAAATGTCAGCCACATCTATACCAAGGCTCTCGGCCACCTTCGCCGGAGGCAGTCCGGCATCAAGCAGCATCTTGATGGAGGCCCTAAGCTGTGCTTCCTTCTGCGAGAGCTGCTCCTTCTGCTGCGATAGCTGTGCGTCCTTCTGGGCGATGATCTTCTCCTTTATCATCACCTCCGTCTCCTTCTGCTCCAGGTAGGAGTAGTATTCGTCCTCCACGTTCATGTCCTGGCGGATGTCGCTGCTCACGGCTGCCATCAGCAGGCGGCGAAGGATGCGCTGCATCTCGGCATTGTCCTCAGGATAGCGGTCCTCATCGATGAAGATGGTGTGGTCGTTGGTGTCGGCGTTCGTCTTAGACTGGTCGAACACGGAGAGCACCTCGTCCAGGCGGTTGTTGATCCGGCCGTGCAGGCGCGGTATCTGCACGATGATGCTCT
>DGTJ01000101.1 GCA_002393725.1 Prevotella sp. UBA4339
GTTGCAGCAGCACAGACGAGATACCCTTACCTGTGTGTCAAACTTGGTGTCGAACGCGATGCTGACGGCAGCGAGCACTATGTCTATCACGACAATCCACGGCCTTGGAAAGTCTCGGGCTGTCGTCAGCCCGTATGCTTGTGCAGTGAAGAAGCCAACGAACATCTGATGGCTTTTTCATGGTGGGACGATTGCGTGGCATTGGATTTCTTTCATGCGCTCATCGACGGGACTGCCGCCTATCGCATCCTCAAGACATTGCTCTATGAATACTGCCGGCGACGCTACGATAGTGAGTTAGACCCTGCAGGAGTCTGGGTGGCAGGTGACATCATCGACGAGGCAGAATGGACTGATCCTGCCACACTGCCAAGACCAACGAGCATCCACCCGCAGCAGCTGCCTGAACGTCCTAAGGTTATCAATCTGGCCACCGATGCCATCGTACCCCTTGCTGATAAGAAAGAAGTGGTACAGATACGCATCTCTGAGGAGCAGATGATGAAGCGTGTGCGGGCATGCGGTGCCACGCCTACTTCTTTCCTAACCCTGCTTCTGGCAAGAGCCATCGCCCGTCTGCATCCAGAGAGTGCGCCTCTGGCACCAACCGTTACAGTAGCAGTTGATTTGAGAAAGACACTCGGAACCACTGCGGCACACCATTCACAAGTAGGCGGACTGTTCCTGCCACTGGGGCAAGATATGCAGCAGGCGGACTTTGATACTCAGATAGCAGCTTTCCGCAAGATGATAGCCGAGCAGACTTATCCAGACAACCTGCAAGACTATTTCTGGCAGACCCAAGACCGGATGGAAAGGGTGGAACAACTGCCCACGCTTCAAGCCCGCTATCAGGCCTTTGCTCCAACAAACCAACTGAGCCAGCAGTACGGTTCATGCATGTTCAGCTATGTAGGGAAGGCTGGTCTTGGTGCTGCCGAACAATATATCAGGGAGATGCGCACAGAGACCGACTCTGCCTATATGATTGTAGTGGAAGTAAGTGCTGCCGCAGGTGTTTTCAGCATCAGTTTCATGCAGCGTTTTGCAACCGATGTATATCTTGATACGTTCCTCGACGAGCTGCATCAGCAGGGGCTGACTTACGAGATTCCAGACCGTCATCCGCTACAGATAGCCCCCATTGCCGATTATCGAAATGCTAAGCCGAAATGAACATAGAAGACTATCGCGAGTATTGCCTGTCATTGGGCGAAGACATTGAGGAGAAGCTTCCTTTCCAAAAGTTCAAGAACGGAGAGGGAGTACTGGTGTTCTATGTTATGGGCCACATGTTCTCTTTCTTCGATTGCAATGATTTCTCCGTTATCTCGCTGAAATGTCAGCCGGAACGTGTTGAGGATTTGAAAGCACAATATGAGTGTATCGGCAATCCGTACAACGAATCACCGAAACACTGGATAGGCATTGACCCTGCTGTGGCTCCTGATGAGCTGCTGAAAGAACTAACCCGAAACTCCTACGAGATAGTCAGGGCGAAGTACAGGAAAAACAAGAAATAGCATGATGGCAGAGCCATTCCTATGATGATACGCAATATGAGGGATTTGGGTTAAATCATGGAAATTGTAACCTAATTGTAATCGCAGTATCGGTGCCATTCTCGGACTCCGTGCCCTGTATTTTGCACTGGCTGCTGTGGCAAAATACTTCAAGTATCTGAAGTATGGACTGGGTATCATCCTGATCTTTGTCGGCATCAAGATGCTGCTTGCCATGAATGAGTATATCAACAGCTTGGGCACACTCGTAGGTCTGAACCTGAACATTCCTCATATAGAGGTACCTACTCTGGTCAGTCTTGCTGTCATCTTCGGTGTCCTTGTGCTGTCCATGCTACTCTCGTTCTTTGTGACCAGTTTCTGGATGAAACAGACAGAAAAGATGAACTAAACTTTGATGAGGACGATAACGGTGGTGCCCATGTAGTGGGAGAGATTGTCAACATGAATGCAGACGAGAGCATCCTCGATGAACAGGGCAACATCGACCTCTCGAAACTTCAGCCCTTATATCCTTTCGCTTTCCCGTCAAGTTCTGACAGGCGTTCAAGAGCTGCCGTCAGCGTTTCGTCACGCTTGGCAAAGTGGAAGCGTATCAGGTGGCGAACATCCTCACGGAAAAAACAACTGCCCGGCACTGCTCCCACACCGACATGCTCGGCCAGCCACTCGCAGAAATGCAAATCGTCCTTCACGCCATACTTCGACACATCGAGCATCACGTAGTAGGCTCCTTGCGGTTCGGTGAACTCCAATCCGGACTGGCGAAGACCGTCACAGAACAGTTGCCTCATGTGGGTATAGTGTGCCTGCAATCCTTCATAATAGCTGTCAGGGAAACACAGTCCGACGGTTGCTGCCTCCATCAAAGGGGCGGCAGCACCAACGGTCAGGAAGTCATGTACCTTCTTCACGCGGTCGATGATTTGCTCAGGGGCAATGACATACCCCAGTCGCCAGCCTGTGATGCTGTAGGTCTTGGACAGCGAACTGCACGAGACGGTGCGCTCCCACATGCCTGGCAGCGTGGAGATATAGACGTGCTTGTGAGGCGCATAGACGATATGCTCATACACCTCGTCGGTAATCACATAACCATCGTACCTTATTACTATATCCGCTATCGTCTGTAGTTCCTCATGTGTAAAGACCTTGCCGCAGGGGTTAGACGGATTACAGAGCACTAATGCCTTGGCACCCTGCCTGAATGCATCCTCTATCTGGTTGGCGTCGAAAGAGAATGTAGGCGGCACAAGTGGGATGTATATAGGCTCAGCACCGCTTAGGATAGTGTCTGCTGTGTAATTTTCATAGAATGGTGAGAAGATGGCCACTTTGTCGCCAGGATTCACAACGGTCATCATGGCTGCCATCATGGCCTCTGTAGAACCGCATGTCACCACGATGTTCTTATCAGGGTCAATGTCCATACCAGTGAAGTGACTCTGTTTCTTAGCCAATGCCTTACGGAAGTTCTGCGCTCCCCATGTAATTGCATACTGGTGAGGGCCATGGGGGGCAATCTCTGCCAGACGGTCAGTTATATCCTTTGGCGGGTCGAAGTCTGGGAATCCCTGCGAGAGATTGATGGCTCCGTATTTGTTTGATATCCGGGTCATCCTACGGATAACGGAATCCGTAAATCCTGCTGTTCTTGTTGATAAAGGTCGCATATTCATTAGCTTTCGTTGATATAGTTCTTCGTAGTCATATCGTAATACAAGGCCTCTAGCTCTGCTAACGTCAACTTCTCCACAGAATGCTCGATGATTCGTATCAGATCATCACGTCTGAAATCATCAGACTGTCCGAAATGTGCCATAGTCAAATTTCCTAAACTATTATAATAATTGCTGCAAAAATAGCAAATTTACGGCAAATTAAGTAACTTTGCTCTTAGTTTTAATATGTTTTGTGATTATATCCGTTTACAGTGCAGAAAAGTTCTATTCACCCATTATCGTTACCACTAGTTTCCTTGCCCCACCATAATTGCGAAACTCACAAAAGTAAATGCCCTGCCAGGTTCCCATATTCAACTTACCGTTAGTGATTGGAATGGTAATGCTGACTCCACTTAACGTAGACTTTGCGTGAGCTGGCATATCATCAGAACCTTCCAGGGTATGCTCATAATAGGGCTGATTCTCTGGAACCAGACGGTTGAAAATGGTTTCCATGTCAACTCTTACGTCTGGATCACAATTTTCGTTGATGCTCAGTCCACAACTCGTATGCTTCGTGAAGATATTGATGATGCCAGTCTTAGGCAACTTTGGTAGCTGACCAAGAATCTCACTCGTCACCAAATGAAAGCCTCTTGATTTAGGCTTAAGTGTTATTTCTATCTGTTGTACCATATTCTAAAATATCAAATGTTTCATTGAATGACCTCCCCACTGGTTATCCCCAACATAACGGAAACCGATAGCGGTATAGAAAGCTTTCCCCTTTGGATTATCTTTGTCAACCAGGAGTCCGACACAGGGCAGGTGCATCCGTTCAGCTCTTTTCTTGGTAGCCGTTACCACAGAAATACAGACAGCAATCATCTGTCATTGCCATCATTATCAGTTTCGCTATTTCCTCCGACTGTGCTTTAGTCACTTTTCGAATCTCTATCATCTGTACTTCGCCAATTCCTTAATTAATCTCAAAACCTGACACAAAAGTACAAAGAATTTTCTAAATATTAGATGAAAATTTGCCAAATGTGCCAGAAATTACCTTTGAAGATACTTGACGCACAATCATGTTACTTCCTGATAAAGTCGGAAGGGGTAACGCCAAAATGCTTCTTGAACTGGCGTGTGAAGTGCTGTGGATAGTCGAATCCGAGACTTTCGGCAGTCTCTGAGATAGTGGCTCCGCTCATCAGAAGCTGTTGGGCACGTTGCATGATGAAACTGCGGATATGGGAGGTGGCGGAGTCACCCGTCAGTTCACGGATGAGGTCACCGAAATAGTTGGGGGAAAGGAACAACTGCTGGGCACAGTATTTCACGGTAGGCAGTCCCAATTGTAGCTGCAAGTTGTCGTCATAGTATTTCCGTAACAGATGCTCGAAGCGAGGCAGGCTTCAAGGTCAGTGCCGTGCAGAACCACTTCTCGTTGCTCTACCGTTCCAGCGAGAAGGGTGGGGTGCTGGACTATTGCAAGAAGAACGGCATTGAGTTCTGGGCCTACATGGTGCTGGAGCAGGGAGCCCTCTCGGGTAAATATAATAAGGAGAACCCGCTGCCTGCCGAGAGCGACCGCGGTAAGAAGTACAACCCCGTATTGTCGCAACTGGAGGCTCTGACCAACGAGATGACCGCCATTGGACAGAAATATGGTGCCTCATGCTCTCAGATTGGTATTGCCAGGGTCATCGCCAAGGGTATTCTGCCCATCATCGGAGCCACAAAGGAGCGTCACGTCATCGAGGCTGCCGAGGCTGCCAAAATTCAGCTGACAACTGAGGAAATTGCTAAACTCGAAGCACTTGCCGATGCCACAGGAATAGATACGCGTGGCGGTTGGGAACACTCAATGGAATGAAGGATATGAGACAGTTTGTAATGACGGCAACAATGCTTGTGCTCTCCATCACGGCAGCAGCACAAGAAAATCAGGCAATGATAGTCCGCCTGGCTGAAATCGAAGTCTATCCGCAGTATCTCAAGGAATATCTTGAGTATGCCAACGAGGTGGACCGTCTGAGTGTGGAACGAGAGCCGGGCGTCATCTGCCTCTATCCGATGCAGAGTGCTAATGATTCGCATCCTCGAAATCTACGCCTCCGAGGAAGCTTATCAGCAGCACCTGAAGACCGACCACTTCCAGAAATACAAGCAGGGCACGCTCCACATGGTGAAAGACCTGAAGCTGCCCACGATGAAACCACTCGATCCAGAGACGATGAAACTGATATTCAAAAAGCAGAGATAATATGGACTACGTAAAACTTGGGAACTCAGACTTGATCCGTCGTTCACTCGACCTTGGCGTGAACTTCTTCGATACGTCTATCTGCTGACAACGGCTGCAGAGGATGAAACCGAGACTTCGAAGCGCGCAGAGACGGGCTTAACGGGTTGGATAGACTGTTATCCCAAAAGCCGCCTGGCTGGTATGCTTTTCTGCGGAGGTGTGAATGACCCTCGTGAGATTGAGGGAAATCCCAAACTGAAAGAGGCTTTTGATTTAGGGAAGAGCATCGGCTAAGAACGAGATTGTTACCCATATAGAGGTGCCGACCTCCATCAGCCTTATCGTTATCTTTGGTGTTCTTGCGGCGTCCATGCTACTCTCATTCATCGTGACTCAGCACGAACAAATTTCATCGCAGGACTGATACTGATCTGTTACCACTTCGTTGAAATGCTCTTTGCCCCAAACTATCAGAGCTGTGAGCGCGGGTATCAGCGATTGGCCTGTTTGCGTGAGGGAATACTCCACTCGGGGAGGAACCTCCGGATAGACCTCACGATGAACAAGGTGACTCTGCTCCAGATTCTTCAGTGTCTGCGAGAGCATCTTCTGGGAGCAGTCCGTCATTAGGCGACGAATCTCATTAAACCGCAATATACCCGTCTGGCTGGTGTGAAGCATATAGAGCACCAGCATAGACCACTTATCGCCAAAACGACTCACTACTTGCCTGATGGGACAGGCCAAATACTCTGCTTTGATATCTGCCATAACTATTGATTTTGTCGCAAAGGTAACAAATAGTTACCAAGTAACAGCATTATACTTAGTTAATCTAAGTTAAAGCGGTTTTCGCAGGTCATGCGGTAGGTGCTACAGGCAGCGAACTGAGTTTTCAGACGCTCGTTCCTGGTCAGGACAGTGGTTTCCTGCACACCCACAAAACTCACGAGGAACTTTATATCATCCTAAAGGGCGAAGGTCTGTATCAGGTGGACGGTGAGATATTCCCCGTCAGCGAGGGCACCATTATCCGTGTCGCTCCCGATGGCAAGCGTGCGCTGAAGAACACGGGCAGCGAGAATCTGACCATGCTCTGCATCCAGTACAAGGTCAATGCCTTCACTGAGGCTGACAGCCCTATGACCGACGGCACAATCCTGCAGGAAGAACTGAAATGGTAAGCGAGATGTTCGATAAAGCAATTCAGTTTCTGAAAGCCCACAAAGATGTCGCTTTCGCCACAAGCGAGGGCGACATTCCTAAGTAGCACATCTTCCAGATTATGAAACAAGAAGGGCATGTGCTCTTCTTTGCCACTTCTGCCCAAAAGGCAGTCTATCGGGAGTTACGCCAGAATCCTAATGCTGAGGTACTGGCCTACACAGAATAATATATCCGTTAGATGTTCAGGGATGGTGAACTTCAATGTGGAGGATGATGTGAAAGGATGGATATATATTAGGTGGAGACGTCATCCAAGAGAGTTCACCCCAAGGTCTTTTCGGACGATTCGGACCACGGCTCAAATTCCAGTTCCAACTCACACCATGCTCCTTGGTTGGAGGCTAGTCCCCCGCTTGACGTGGGACTTCCTGGATTTGACACGCCTAAACCCAACAGACGGATGGGGTGCGAATGAAACTCCACTTGTTGCATCAGCTGTTTGGCCAATGGCAGAATCTCGTCTTTGGTACGAAGCACATGGTCAATAGTGATACTGCGGGTGATTTGCTGAAAATCCCGAATTTTGGCATACTGCCGATTTTGCTCACGCTCGGCAGACTGGAAGCTCGCTTCCGTTTGCTTTCGCTCACGCGCAAACTTGACTTTCAGCGTCAGGGTTCGGCCTTCGAAGTCGTTCTTCTCGATGCGCCTGACCAATTCAAGAACCGTGTGATACAGATGGATGGTGACAGCGGCATTCTCGTTGATGTCTGATTCAAAGGTCTGCTCACAACTGACACTCTTCCTCTCCCACTCGCTGATAACAGGCCGATTGTCGATGCCTCGCGAAAAGTCATAGAATGCCTGTCCCATCTTGCCGAACTCCTGAGACAGCCGGCTTAGCGATGTGTTTCTAAGATCAAAGCCCGTAAAGATACCCATGCGGTGCATCTTTTCTGCCGTCTTCTGGCCTATGCCCCAAATTTTCTCAATCTTCAGTTGTGAGATGAAATCCAAAGCCCTGTCGGGATGGATCACTGTCAGACCGTTGGGCTTGCGCCAGTCAGAGGCAATCTTTGCCAGGAACTTGCAGTAGCTCACGCCTGCCGATGCCGTCAGTCCCGTTGTCTCACGGATGCGCTGCTTAATTTCTCGGGCAATATCTACGCCCAACTCAATACCTCTCTTATTTTCCGTTACATCAAGAAAGGCTTCGTCGAGGGATATAGGCTCTATCAGATCAGTATAGTCGTGGAATATCTCGTGTAACTGTGCCGACACCTCCTTATACTTTTGGAAATGCGGTTCTACGATAATCAGTTGCGGACACAGACGCTTGGCCACCTGAATAGACTGGGCAGAATGTACTCCGAACCGCCGTGCCTCGTAGCTGGCAGTTGATACCACACCGCGTTCGGCATCGTGACCGACTGCGATAGGCTTGCCCCTCAGTTCTGGATTATCCCGCTGCTCCACAGCAGCAAAGAACTGATCCATATCCACATGAATGATTTTGTTCATCTTTCTACATAATTGATTATTTCCCTCTTCTGAACTCCCTTGGGGTCATGCATGCATTCCCCACCACTACCGTCTTCGTCCTGTTTTACCTGCCCTGGAGTCTGGCCATAAACCATGTTCCAGTACTGTGAACTGACCACTGGCATGTTCATGATTGTGAAGTACTTGTTCAGACGGTCAAAAGCCGCTGATGCGCCACCACGACGGCATACCACCCACAGGCAATGCAACCTTGAACGGCCTGTTTGCCTATGCTGACAATCTCAGTCTCAATGCCCTCGGCGTTCAGCGTATTTGCCACTTCACTAAGTGCCTGGAAAGTATTTCCATGCTCTTTCGGGCTTCCGTTTATCAACAACACCTTCATAAACGCTATATCTTTTCAAAAGTACGAATCAGGTGAATCACCGTGCCCCAAATCTGGAAGTTCTCAGGATCAGTGATCTTGAACTCGGGATAATCAGGGTTGGCTGGTCGCAGTTCGATGTAGCCGTCCTTCCGATGCGTCAGATCGAGGAACTTCATCGTGAAGCCACCATCCCACCATGCCACGACGATGGACCCATCATGAGGCTCCACCGCCCTGTCGATAATCAACGGTCACCGTCCAACAGTCCTGCATCCTTCATCGAATCACCCTCCACGTCGCCATAGAACGAGGTTTCTGGATGACGGATATAGTCACGGTTAAAGTCCAGCGTCTCATGCCTATAATCGTCAGCCGGACTGGGAAATCCGGCCTTGATACCAGCATGTTCCAACTCCAGTTTAGTGTCAAATACACCTTTGATTATCTTGATGTTACCCATCTCTAAATCCTAATTATTCTCAAAACTTGCTACAAAGATAGTGATTTTACGCTGATAATTGGTAATTTTGTCACCATATTTAAATGTATTTAGGCAAAAGAGCATAGAGAAATGGATGTTACAGAGCTTCATGACGAAGAGAACCTGCTGGTGCAGATGCAGGACAGATGGGAGAATTACGGCAGTCTTGATGCGATTGTCGATACCCATGACCCGTTCACCCTTGAAGGTGCGCCGAGGTTTGAACTGTCTGAGAAGATCGACAGCCTTCTGAGTCATGCACTCACTGAGGATGAGAACCTGCTGCTTCGACAGACGCTCGGCATGGGCTCCAAGCAACGCTCCGTAAAGAGTCTTGCCCAACAGATGGGGACTACTCAGAAAGCCATTCAGAAAATGCTCGTCATGATCGTCGAGAAACTACAGCATCACGACGATTCCATTCAGCTCTGGAAATATCTGAATCGATAATTAATAACAACATAAAAACAATAGTAACTTATGAAAAAGATTTTATCAGCATTTGCAGCACTGGTCGTACTGACTGCCTGCAACAGTAGTGAACAAAAGGCAGAGACCGCAGCAATCACTGACGGCAAGGCCATCATTGAGAACATCATGACGCGTACCAGCATCCGCCAGTTTATGGATCAGACGATTTCAGCCGACACTATCGAGACGCTGCTCCGTGCCGGTATGGCTGCACCTACCGCCGTCAATAAACAGCCCTGGCACTTTGTTGCCGTCACCAACAAGGACAAACTGAAGGAGATGGCCATCAACAATCCCAATGCCAGAATGCTGGAACAGGCTCCGCTGACCATCGTCGTCTGCGGTAATATGCAGAAAGCGCTTGAAGGCGAAGCACGGGCATTGTGGGTTCAGGACTGCTCGGCTGCTACGGAGAATATCCTGCTGGCTGCCCACGGTCTCGGTCTTGGCGCGGTATGGACTGCGCTCTATCTGCGTGACGAACGTGCCAAGAGTGCCATTGAGGCGCTGAAGCTGCCCGATCACATCGTACCTCTTTGCGCCATCATTATCGGCCACCCAGCTGAGAATCCTGAGCCTAAAGACAAGTGGCTACCGGAGAATGTTTCATATAATGAGTTTGGCGGCAAAGCCGAATAAGGGATTATGGAAAATATCATCACAAGAGAGGCAGCATGGGAGCTGCTGAGAAAGTATAACAAAGATCCGTTTCACCTTCAGCATGCACTGACAGTGGAAGGTGTGATGCGCTGGTATGCCGAGCAGCTTGGGTTCGCCAGTGAAGTGGACTTCTGGGGAATGGTCGGACTGCTGCACGATATTGACTTTGAACTATATCCCGAGGAGCATTGCATCAAAGCCCCGGAACTGCTGCGTGAAGGAGGCGTTGGCGAGGAAATGATCCATGCCATTTGTAGCCACGCTTACGGTCTGCACGTAGATGTGAAGCCAGAGCACCTGATGGAAAAAGTGCTCTATGCTACCGATGAACTGACAGGACTGATATGGGCTGCTGCCCTGATGCGCCCTTCGAAGAGCGTTCAGGACATGGAACTGAAGTCGCTCAAGAAGAAGTACAAGTCAAAAGGTTTTGCCGCAGGCTGTTCTCGTGAGGTCATTGAACAGGGAGCGGATATGCTGGGATGGCCTTTGGATGAAGTGCTGCAAAAGACCATCGATGCCATGAGGAACTGTGAGGCTCGTGTGGCAAGCGAGATGGAGAAAATCTAAATACATTTATTGAAATCAAATAAGAAGATGAAAGAGATCAACTACAAAGACTTGAAGTTCAATCCGTTCAACCTCATTGGTGGTGAATGGATGCTGATAACGGCTGGCGATGAGCACAACTGTAACACAATGACTGCCTCATGGGGGCATCTGGGTTGTCTGTGGGGAAACAACGATCCTTCGGCAGTGGTTTACATTCGTGAGTCTCGCTATACCAAGGAGTTTGTTGATGAGGAGCCTTATTTCTCGCTCTGTGTCATGGACAAGTCGTTCAAGAAGCAGATGGCCTATCTGGGCAGCACGTCAGGACGTGACGAGGACAAGATAGCCAAGGCTGGACTCACACCTGTCTATGCCGACAACACCGTCTATTTCGAGGAAGCCAAGCTGGTGCTCGTCTGCAAGAAGGTCTATGCAGCAGAAATCCAGCCTAGTGGCATCATCTATCAGGAAACCATCGACCAGAGTTATCCGCAGGGCGACTATCACACCATGTACGTCGGAAAGATCGAGAAGGTGTTGGTGAGGGATGATGAGTATCTGAAATAAACCATGCCCAAGGAACGCAACAAGGCTGACGGCTATCGTGAGAAGGCTTACGAGGGCGACACCAAGGCGATGAACAACCTTGGGGTCTGCTACGAGCGTGGCACAGGCGTAAAGGTCAATCTGGAAATGGCTTTCGAGTGGTATATGAAGGCTGCTGAGCTGGGTGATGTCTATGGTTGCTTCAACGTCGGCGAGTGTTACTATCACGGCAAGGGCGTGGAGCAAAATACAGAGCAAGCCTTTGAGTGGTACATGAAAGCCGCTGATAAAGGGGATATGCAGTCACAAGTCAATGTGGCCAATGCTTATTATCTCGGCAACGGCACGGAAATGGATCACCACAAGGCTTTCCTTTGGTATCGTGAAGCAGCCTTTCAAGGACATGTACAGAGCCAAAAGAATTGCGGAGCGGCCTATTGGAACGGCGATGGTGTAGAGAAAGACTTGTCGGAGTGCGCTTTCTGGTACGAGTTGGCAGCTAATGGCGGTGATGCCCAGGCACAGTTTGCCATTGGCTGGTTTCACATGACGGGCAACGGTGTTCCCGTCGATGAAAAGAAAGGTCTGAAGTGGATTCACAAGGCCACGTTCCAAGGCTATCAACCTGCGATTGACTATTGTAAGGAACATGGTTACAAATGGTATTGAGCATATGACACAGACAATAGTATATATTCTCATTTGCATCAATGTGGTGACCTTCCTGGTTTATGGCATTGATAAGTGGAAGGCCAAGCAGGGCAGCTGGCGCATATCAGAAACCACCTTGTTATTACTTGCTGTCATTGGTGGCAGCATCGGCGCATTGTTGGGCATGCAAGTCTGGCATCACAAGACGATGCACAAGAAGTTCAAGTATGGACTCCCTCTGATTCTGTTAGCTCAGATTGCCCTCATTTATTTGATAATCCAAAAATAGAGATACAATGAAGAAAATCCTATTCGCATTTACAATGCTACTCGCAATAGCAGCTTGCACAAACAAGCCGGTGACGGCAGTTGATAACAATGAGGAAAGTACCGAGATAGCCTTTGAGGTGGCCAAGAACTACTTCTTCAAGAATAACCAGGTGATTCCTGAGTATCCTAAAATCGTCTCGGAAGAAGAGTTCAACAAGCTCTTCGGTATGGCTACGACAATGGGTGAAGATGGTAAACCTACAGCCATTGATTTCACAAAGCAGTTCGTGCTGGCTATCGTTCTGCCGGTAACGGATTTCGCAACTGAAATCAATCCTGTAAAGGTTGAAGAGAAAGGTGATTCACTGCTCTACACCTACGAGATAAAGTCTGGTGAAAAACAATCATTCAGCATCCAGCCTGTTTCCATTATTGTCCTTGATAAGAAATACGAGAACAAAAGAATTGTGCTTGTCAATGAGCGAGAAATAAACTATTTCCCTGCCATTGACCGCTATCTGGCAGACTCCATCGGTAGCAAATATGCCAAGGGTGAACACTGCGTACCTATCCACAGCATAGTGAGAGTTGACGAGCGTAATGCCGAGGACATTCTCGTATGGGGTGATTTCTGGGTTTTCAACTACAATCAGGTGGGCGACACGCTGAAATGCGTCTCTGGAGGCAGCCATCCTGGACTATTGCACATCCGACAGACGGAGAAAGGCTTCGAAGTGACGTCCTTTGATCAAGTGGAAGACGGCTCCAGATACTTGCCGATGGCCAAGAAGATTTTTGGCGATAAGTACGATGCCTTCCAAGCCATCAACAGCGATGAGAAGAATCGCGAAAGACTGAGGGCAGAAGTGTTGGCGACTTATGCCAAGAAGAACGGTCTCGCAGTGACTCTGTATCAGGACTATGGGATGCCAGCCAAGAAACTTGAGGAATAACTCAAAAACTAATTTCTTCGTCATCCTGCTGCTGCTCATAGCAGTGATGATATAAGAATATCAATTTGTTTTATGATATGATAGACCAGATTATTGATTACAATAAGGAGTTTGTAGCTCAGAAGGGCTACGAGAAGTATCTGACCGACAAGTACCCCGACAAGAAGTTGGCGGTCCTTTCTTGTATGGACACCAGACTGACCGAACTGCTCCCTGCTGCCCTCGGTCTGAAGAACGGTGATGCCAAGATTATCAAGAATGCCGGTGGCTTGGTGATTTCCGCTTTTGACTCTGCCATGCGTAGCTTGATAGTAGCCATCTACGAGCTGGGTGTGGAGGAAATTATGGTCGTGGCACACTCGCATTGCGGAGCCTGTCACATGAGTTTCGACCACTTCCACCATGAGATGATTGCCCGTGGCGTGACTGACGAGATGCTCGACACTATACAGAAGTGTGGCATAGACCTGCATCATTGGTTAGAAGGATTCAAAGACACAACGGAATCCGTCCGCAAGACCATTGAGACCATCAAGACCCATCCGCTCGTGCCCAAGGATATCGTGGTTCGTGGGTTTATCATTGATTCAGAGACAGGAGCTTTAGAGGAAATCCATACGAAGCTGTCTACTATTCAGCCATATTTCTGATTTGCTGGTTTGGCCTTTTGGTCTTGCTGGTTGACGGAATTCTGAAATTCCAGACATTGGTGGACTATGTCGGGTCGTACACTTTAGTGGAGGTGGCGTTATTGCTATTAGTTATCCTTCCTACATTAGCAATTTACAAGTTTACAAAAGAACATAAAACAGAATCAAAATGAGAGTATTATTGTTAAACGGCAGTGCCAACAAGAAAGGCAACACTTTTACTGCACTTTCTGAAATTGCCAAGCAACTGGAGAAGAAAGGTGTAGAGTCAGAAATCATGCAGCTGGGCAACAAACCCGTCCGTGGTTGCATTGCCTGCGGACAGTGCCAGGCAAAGCAATTAGGTCATTGCGTCTTTGATGATGATGTCTGTAACCGTATCGTTGAAAAGCTCAACGAGGCTGATGCCCTCATTGTGGGTTCGCCTGTCTATTATGGTCAGCCCAATGGAGCTGTGATGGCTGTCCTGCAACGTGCCTTCTTCTCAGGTGCTAACGTACAGAACAAGCCTGCTGCTGCGGTAGCCATCTGCCGCAGAGGCGGTGCTACGGCAGCCTACCAGACGATGAATATGATATTCGAGATGATGAACATGCCTGTGGTGACTTCACAATACTGGAACATCGCATACGGTTTGGCACCGGGTGAAGTAACACAGGACACAGAGGGTATGCAGACCATGCGAACCTTGGCAAACAATATGGCTTGGTTGCTGAAGAAGATTTACGCCAATGACAATCCCGATTACCCCGAGCGCGAAGAGTGGCAAGGCATGAACTTTATCAGATAAATCGGAACTTATGAATGCATTTGTAGAATATTTCAAAAACACACATGAGCGTAACGTGGATATCGGATATATCCATTCGTGCCCAGAGCTGATGGAATGTATCCGTCAGGTAGGTTTCCTGCCGTTGCTTGAAAGTGGTATTCAGGGCTATGCGGCAGAGAGCCTGATGGCCGAGGAATGCCGATTCACGCAGTTCCCAGATGGCAGTTGGGAATGGCCGTTGTGGCAGTGGAAAGGTTCCGTTGTGCGTGAGGGCGGCTGTGTCTATGGTAAGTTCTTTGCAGGCAAGGCGGGCTTCATCAGTCGTGAATGGTGGCCCGACTTCTACAATTGGCGTCGCAGCAATAATCCTGTGCCAGAGGAAGGTAGCATTGAGGATGTCATCCTTACCACTCTGCGCGAGCATGGCAGCATGATAGCCCGTGAATTGCGTGCCGCCTGCGACTTCACAGGCAAGAACATGCGCTCTAAGTTCGATGCCTATGTTGGGCGACTGCAGATGGGTACCCATGTCGTGACCGAGGATTTTGTCTATCCCGTTGACAAGCACGGACGGGAATATGGCTTTGGATGGTCGCTGCTGACCACACCAGAGCGACTGATAGGACGTGAGGCTTGTCTGACAACTCGTAGCCCCGAGGAATCCTATCAGCGCATGGTGGAACATCTGATAGGGCTGTTGCCCAACGCTACTGAGAAACAAATCAAGAAATTGTTGAAATGAATCATCGTTTCCCTGTCTATAGGGAGTGAAGTAAGTGCTATCATTGAGTTCAGTAAATGACATAGTAATTCGATTATGAAGAAACGAAAAATCAAATATTCAGTCGTATTTCTGATTTGCTGGTTTGGCCTTTTGGTCTTGCTGGTGGATGGAATTCTGAAATTCCAGACATTGGTTGACTATTTCGGGTCGTATGCATTGGTAGAGGTTGTATTGTTATTATTGCTCATCCTACCAACTATGGCCGTTTACAGATTTACAAAAGATAAACAGTGATGGCAAATGCTCTGCTATATTACCTGATAGTCATCAACGTCGTGACCTTTCTCGTCTATGGTATTGACAAGTGGAAGGCTAAGCAAGGTAGCTGGCGCATATCGGAGGCAACCTTATTGATATTGGCAGTCATTGGTGGCAGCATCGGGGCTTTGCTTGGAATGAAGATATGGCATCATAAGACGATGCATAAGATGTTCAAGTATGGAGTTCCTGGAATCCTCATTATACAAATCTGGGCAGTTGGAGGTTGCTCCAACCTCTAACTAACCTCTAACATAGTGGGTGATGAGTTGGAGGCTTGTGGGAGGTTCAGATAACCTCTCACTGGTCTTGAACCCTTTATTTATCGAGGTTTGCGGGATTTTTAGTTGGAGGTTAGGGGTATTATCGAAAATCCCCGGTTTCCTCCTACATGTATTTTTTTACCCTTGTCACCGTTGCCGCCTTGCAAAACTATTTGATTGTCAGATGGTTGCGGGTAACAACGAAGCGGCAACGGTGACAACGAATATAAAGAAGTATCTCCTATGAAAGTAAATTCAGTGTGTTTACTCAGTAAATTCAGTGAATTTACTCACCAAATTCAGTGAATTTACTGAGATAGGAGGCATCGAAATAAAAACTCCTGCAAGTCATTGACCTACAGGAGTCTGAGGAGGGTGCCCGGACGGACTCGGTTCCTATTAGTTGAAACCTTGTTTTATAAAATGTGTTGATATTCAATGATTTGCAATTTTAGTCTGCTTGATATGCGATGCATTAAATTGTATTACAGTAAAACAATAAAATAGTAAAACAGAAATACTATAATTGCAGTAATATTGCTAACACGAGAAAAAGTTTGTGGCCGAAGGACGATGACACAAGGGATAAATATGTAAAGAAATGAGAAAAGAGGTAATGGGAGATGTTCGTTCTATGAGAAATGAATAGCAAGTTGTACTTTTTACCGGTAAACCCGCCAAAAAGTATTCTTGCCAACTCTTTCAGATGTTGGAATATTTTACCTCGCAACTCGGCAAATAGATCTTAGACAAATGAGAAAAGAAGATAAAGCAAAGTACAATTACAAGCGAATAGAAGTCTATTTGACTCCTAAAGATGCAGCACTCTTTGAGAAGAAAGCAGTACACTACAAGAACTGGGGACCATTCATCCGTGATGCTGTTAAGCAATTTAACGACATTGGCACCCATAGGAAACTGGAGGCTCTGAACGAAATGGTGAATCTATACAAGAAACATCAAGATGAACTAAGTTGGATTGGAGGAAACTTTAACCAGACTGTTAAGCGTGCCAATGAACTGGCAAATAATGGCGAGTTGAACCAGTCCTATTTTGATAAAGTCCTTTCCCCTCAGATTAGAGAGATACAGGAATTGATTTGTGATATTAAGGAAGAGCAACATCAGATTGCAAAAACACTCATCCGGAAATTATGAAGTATGACAGTTGGGCTATATTTAATATGTTTTCTTAGTCATTTGGCGTGCTTTTTAATTGTAAATGTTATTTTTCCGTAAAAAAATTACGGAATATGGAATAATCTGTGTATATTTGCAGCAGAATTATCAAAGGAAATAGTTATGCTTATCAAATTTGCCGTAAAAAACTTCCGAGGCTTTGCGGAAAGGATTGAGTGGGATTTGTCCCATCCAAGTAATTATGAGTTCAATAAATATGCAATCAAAGATGGAATTATTAAAAACGGCATTATATATGGTCCTAATGGGGCAGGGAAATCTAATTTTGCATTAGCCATCTTCGACATAGAAAACCATCTTTCAGCCAAATGGAAAAAGACAGACTACTATACAAACTTCGTATATACAGGAAATCCAAACTCACCTGTAGATTTTGAATATGTGTTCAAATTTGATAATGACATCTTGGAATATCATTATTCAAAGAATTCTGTGGGCTTGCTTGTGGCAGAGTCCTTAACTGTCAATCAGAAACAAGTATTCAGAAGAAATCAATCTGTTTTTGAGATTGACGATGAGCAGTTTAAGGTTGATGCCACCGTAAAGGAAAATTTCAAGCAAAATGTAAATAGCGTTTCTGTTGTTAACTTTTTGACGGCATCCTATCCATTTCCTCAGGATCATTACATCGTCAAACTGATTCTATTTGTAAACTCCATGCTGTGGTTTAAGAATTTGGATAGCCGTGAATTTATTGGACTCGAAACAGCCACATTCAGTTTAGAGGACTTTATCATTCAAAATAAGTATGTTGAGGATTTCTCTGAATTCTTGGCTAAGGTAAGTGAGCAACAATTTAACTTTATTCCTCCGAAAGAAGGTGACAAAAACCTGTTCTGTGAAATTGGGGGCAATGCGATCCTCTTCCAGACAATTGCATCTACAGGAACCTTAGCATTAGAACTCCTCTATGTGTGGATTAAGAGAATGTCAGTAGCATCTTTCGTGTTTATTGACGAATTCGATGCATTCTATCACTTCAAGTTGGCATTTGAGGTATGCAAGCAATTGTTCAATCTTAATTGTCAGGTGTTCACATCGTCGCA
>DGTJ01000011.1 GCA_002393725.1 Prevotella sp. UBA4339
ATTCAGGGCACAGCCGCTGACATCATCAAGGTAGCCATGATCCGCATCCATCAGCGCTTCAAGGCAGAGGGGATCAGAAGCAAGATGATACTTCAGGTGCATGATGAATTGAACTTCTCCGTATATCCTGAAGAGAAAGAACAGGTAGAGCGAATCGTGCTCGAAGAGATGCAGAATGCATTCCCGCTTGCTGTCCCACTGGTAGCCGACAGCGGCTTCGGCCAAAACTGGCTGGAGGCGCACTAAGGCCCTCCGTCCCGTAAGCTGCGGTACTTCCGCAGTTTACTAAACGAAAGAAAAGAAAAAAAACTATGGAAGAGAAGAAAGAGCCGACGAAATGGGAGAAATACGCCAAAGGCAAGAAGCCCTCCATGAAGCGGCGCTGTAGCCTCAACGACTACTGCGACCGCGGCATCTACATGATCACCATGGCCATCGAGGGGCGCAGGCCTCTATTGGGAAGGCTCGCAGGAGATACGCCTGAAGAGGCACACGTGGAGCTGTCGGCCTTCGGAGAGAGGGTGAAGGCATGCTGGATGGCGATACCGCAGTACTATCCTCAGATAGAGGTGGTGAAGCTATGCGTCATGCCGGATCATATCCATGGGATACTATTTGTGCATGAAAGGATAGAACGGCACCTGGGGCACGTCATCTGGGGCTTCAAGACGGGGTGCAGGAAGGCGGCAAGGGAGCTGGGGATGCTGCCTGATGTAACTGCGGAATTACCGCAGTATACTGAACAAGCCCCACAAAACACCTCCTATCCTCCCGTCAAGTATACTGCGGTATCTCCGCAGTCACCGCCGCAGTCATCAAGCTATGACCGCCACCACGGCATCCTATGGGAAGAGAATTACAACGACCGCATCCTGCGCGGCCGAGGACAATATGACCGCATGAAGGCCTACCTCGACGATAACCCGAAGCGCCTGCTCATCAAACGCCTACACCCCGAATACTTCACACAGCTCGGCACCATCACCGCCGCTGGCATCCCTATGCAGGCCATGGGCAACCGATTCCTGCTCGACAACCCCGTGAAGATACAGATACAGTGCTCGCGGAGGATGACCCAAGAAGAGATAGAACACTATAAGGAAGCCATCCTCCAAAGGGCCAAGAAAGAGGGTGCCATCGTGGTGTCGCCATGCATCAGCCCCGGGGAGCAACAGACGGCTACTGCCTCAATGGCTGCCGGCATCCCGCTGATCGTGCTTCTGCTCAATGGCCTTCCTCCCCTATTCAAGCCTCAGCCCCGCTATCTCAAAGCCTGCGAAGAAGGCCGGCTGCTGATGCTGGCACCCTTCCCCTATCAGAACGAGAAACTGGAGAATATGCGCCAGCGATGCCTTCAGCTCAACGCATACGCGGCAGAGATATGCAAGGACGATTAGCCAATCCGGCTATTCAGCTCATCAAGCAATCGACCGGCATCGGCATCCATTGAACGGATGTCGATATTGATGACGGAACTGGCGACGATAAGGCCATCCATCCACAGTATGAATCGGCGCCACGGGCTGGACACTTGCTGACGATAGGTCTCGTAATCCTTTAAGACGATGTAGTAGGTGGTATGACCCTTGTAGGTATAGGGCACAAAAGCCTCAATGCTCTGCCAGGGCAGAATGCAGTAGGCACCCCAGGAGGGATGATAGGCATGGAGGCTGTCAGCCGTGAGCATCAAGGCCGGCTGGCGACGGATGACGCACAGCCAGAACTGCTTGAGGTAGATACAGTTGACCAGCAAAAGCACCAGAGCACCAAAATAAACGACTGCCAGAACGAAATACAACACGCCATCAACATGGCGAGGCTGCTTCTCCAGCAAGAGGAGAATCAGTAGAAAATAGCCTAAACTCAGGAAGAAAATGGAAATAGCGGTAAAAGCCACTATACCCTTCCGAAAGAATACTTCTTGCATAACTTTCTACTTGACTCGCCAGACATTAAGAATGATGCCTTTGAACTGCTGGGAGAAGTCTGGGGCACAGACGAAGAGGGCATTGTTGAGCCAAGCATAGCGACTATCGGCAGGAGCCTCGAACTGAGGAGCAGCCTTGAAGTAGAAGGAGGGATTGCCCTGGGCATCCTTGCCGTCGTATATGATGCCCCGATTGCGGACGTGGATATATACGCCATCATCCGTTCGGATGCTATAGATGGCCTCCAGCTCCGTTCGGTGCTGTGCCTTTTTGACCAACTGGTAGTCAGCACCGCCGTTGATGATGGTGCCCTTGATACCAGGTCCCTCGAATGTGCCTCCAGTGATGGGTATGACGATGCGCTCGCCATGCTGCGTCTCCCCCACCCTATACGTCTCGCCGAGCGTCACCTTCAGCTGCAGGGCGAACTCCAGTTGCGGGGTCTCTTTTGGTTCGATGATCTGTGCGTTGGCAGTAAGGAGTGAAGCCAGCAAAATGATGGTCGATAACAGCAGTTTCTTCATTTCTTAAGTCGATTTATATCCATTTGTGGGCACAAAGATACAAAAAGTTACGCATAAAGTCCAACTTTTCACTTTTCACTTTTCGCTTTTCACTCCTTTTTCGTAACTTTGCAGCGAAATTTAAACGTTTAAAGAAGAAAATGGCATTAAAATGTGGTATTGTTGGACTGCCGAATGTGGGCAAGTCCACATTGTTCAATTGCTTGTCGAGCGCCAAGGCTCAGGCAGCAAACTTCCCCTTTTGTACGATTGAGCCCAATGTGGGCGTGATCACCGTTCCCGATGAGCGGCTGACGAAGCTGGCCGAGATTGTGCATCCGGGCCGTATCGTACCTGCTACCTGTGAGATTGTAGACATCGCAGGCCTCGTGAAGGGAGCCTCGAAGGGAGAAGGCCTCGGAAACAAGTTCTTAGGAAATATCCGCGAGACGGATGCGATTATACACGTGCTCCGCTGCTTCGAGGATGAGAATATCACCCACGTAGACGGCACCATCGACCCCATCCGCGACAAGGAAATCATAGACACCGAGCTTCAGCTGAAAGACCTCGAGACCATCGAGGGCCGTCTGGCCAAGACCGAGAAGGCTGCTGCTGCAGGCAATAAGGATGCAAAGGTGGAAGTCACGGTGCTGAAGGCATATAAAGAGGTGCTGGATCAGGGCAAGAACGCCCGCGTGGTGGAGTTCGAATCGAAAGAGGAACAGGACTGCGCCAAGAATCTCTTCCTGCTGACTTCGAAGCCTGTGCTCTACGTCTGCAACGTTGGCGAGGCCGATGCCAAGAACGGTAATGACTTCACCAAGAAAGTGGAGGCACTGGCCCAGGAGGAAGGAGCCGAGACGATGATCATCGCCGCCAAGACCGAGGAGGACATCGCCGAGCTCGAAAGCTATGAGGACAAACAGATGTTCCTCGAGGAGCTGGGCTTGGAGGAGAGCGGCGTGAACCGTCTGATCAAGAAGGCATACGCCCTGCTCAACCTGGAGACCTTCATCACCGCAGGCGAGATGGAGGTGAAGGCCTGGACCTATAAGAAAGGCTGGAAGGCTCCTCAGTGCGCCGGAGTGATACATACCGACTTCGAGAAGGGCTTCATCCGCGCCGAGGTGATCAAGTATGAGGACTATCTGCATTATGGCTCTGAGGCGGCTGTAAGAGAGGCCGGCAAGCTGGCTGTAGAGGGTAAGGACTATATAGTGCAGGACGGAGATATCATGCACTTCAGATTTAATGTATAAATATGAATCTACTGAATTTTATCGCATGGAATCCTGACCTGGTAGCATTCCAACTGGGACCGATAACGGTGCGCTGGTACGGTCTGATGTGGATTATCGGACTGGGACTGGCATATCTCGTTGTAAAACGACTGTACAAGGAGCAGAAGATCAAGGACGAGCTCTTCGATCCCCTCTTTATCTACTGCTTCTTCGGCATACTGATAGGTGCCCGCCTGGGACACTGCATCTTCTATCAGCCACAAGACTTCCTGACCTCCTGGCAGGGTATCGTGGAGATGCTTCTACCCATACATTTCATGGCTGATGGAAGTTGGAAAGTAGTGGGATATGCCGGATTAGCTTCTCATGGTGGCACCCTGGGCCTGATTATTGCCCTGTGGCTCTATGTCCGCAAGACCAAGCTCAGCATCTGGACAGTACTCGACAATATCGCTATTGCCACAGGAACCACCGCCTGCTTCATCCGCTTGGGCAACCTGATGAACTCAGAGATTATCGGCAAGATAACAGACGTGCCCTGGGCTTTTATCTTCGAGAAGGTAGACTCTATGCCTCGCCATCCTGGCCAGCTCTACGAGGCTATCGCCTATGCCCTACTCTTCTTTATTATGTGGGCACTCCACAAGAAGATGCCTGAGAAGATCGGCACAGGCTGGTACTTCGGCTTCTGCCTGACGTATATCTTCACCTTCCGCTTCTTCATCGAATACACAAAGGAGATACAGGAAGCATTCGAGGCCTCGCTCCCACTCGACATGGGACAGATACTCTCGATACCATTCATTATTCTCGGTGCCTGGTGCATGCTGAGAGCAAAAAAGGCAAGTCTCAGATAAAAACATTAAATCCCGACGTGGTTTTATCAAATTCCTACGCAGTTTGATTGAATCACGTCGGGATTTCATCAAATGCCGTCGGAATTTCAACCTCAGGCCGTACCTTACCATGCTTCATCCCTGCCTAAACAATGTTTTAGCCAGTACCTTATGAAGCTTTCGCACGTCATTTACCCGATACTATCTTCTTGATTTCATTCAGCTTGTTCAGGGCTTCGAGCGGAGTAAGGTTGTTCACGTCGAGACCAAGTATCTCATCGCGCACCTGACAGAGCACAGGATCGTCGAGCTGGAAGAACGAGAGCTGCATTCCTTCGCGTGAGGCGGCGATTTCCGCCGTAGGCTTGCCAACAGTACCCACCTGGGCATTCTCGGCCTCCAGCTGCTTTAAAATCACGTTGGCACGCTTGACAATGCTGCGAGGCATTCCTGCTATCTCTGCCACATGGATACCAAAAGAGTGCTCACTCCCACCCTTTTCGAGCTTACGTAAGAATATCACCTTGCCGTCAACCTCCTTGACAGATACATTGTAATTCTTGATGCGTGAGAAGTTCTTCTCCATCTCGTTGAGCTCATGATAGTGGGTAGCGAATAGTGTACGAGGATGTCCTTTGGCATTCTCATGCAGATACTCAACAATAGCCCATGCGATGGAAATACCGTCGTAAGTGCTGGTGCCTCGCCCTAATTCATCGAAGAGCACCAATGATCGTGAAGACACATTATTGAGGATGTTCGAAGCCTCCGTCATCTCCACCATAAAGGTAGATTCACCCAGCGAGATATTATCCGAGGCCCCTACCCTGGTGAAGATTTTGTCCACCAGACCGATTCTCGCTGCTTCTGCGGGCACGAAACATCCTATCTGGGCGAGTAGTACTATCAGAGCTGTTTGACGCAGCAGAGCGGATTTACCAGCCATATTTGGACCGGTAATGATGATTATCTGCTGACGCTCATTGTCTAACTGTATATCATTAGGCACATATCGCTCTCCAAGAGGCAGCTCCTTTTCAATAACAGGATGACGACCCTGCCTGATATCTATCACCTCCGAAGAGTCAATGACAGGACGCACATACTTATTCTCCTCGGCAGCCTTTGCGAATGACAGCAGGCAGTCGAGGTGGGCTATTATATTGGCATTTATCTGAATCTGGGGTATAAACTCCTGCATGCCAAGAATCAGGTCATTAAACAGCTTGGCCTCCAAGGACAGTATCTTATCCTCTGCGCCCAGGATCTTCTCTTCGTATTCCTTCAGTTCCTGGGTGATATATCTCTCTGCCTGAGCCAGAGTCTGCTTGCGCACCCATTCAGGCGGAACCTGATCTTTGTAAGTGTTGCGCACTTCGAGATAGTAGCCAAAGACATTGTTATACCCTATCTTCAAAGAGGATATACCAGTCTCTGCCGCCTCACGCTCCTGTATCTTCAGCAGATAGTCTTTGCCGCTATAGGCAATGCTGCGCAAGTCATCGAGCTCAGCATTGACACCATCGCAAATCACACCGCCCTTCGCCACAAGCTGCGGAGGATCGTTCTGAATCTCCTTCTCTATCCTGTCGCGCAGGGACTCACAGAGATTCAGCTGCTCCCCTACCCGCTTCAAGGCTTCATTATCGGCATACAGGCAAGCTGTCTTTATCGGCTGGATGGCCTGGAGGGCTGTCTTCAGTTGCACTACTTCACGGGGTGATACTCTGCCTACCGCCACCTTCGATATAATGCGCTCCAGGTCGCCTATACGATGTATCTGCTCATCGACACACTGGCGGAAATCCGGTTGCCTGTAGTAATACTCTACGATGTCCAAGCGCTCATTGATGGGCTTCTCATCCTTAAGGGGGAACACAAGCCAGCGGCGCAAAAGACGACCACCCATCGGGCTTACCGTCTTATCGATGACATCGAGCAACGACTTTCCGTCATCCTGCATCGGATGGACTAACTCAAGACTCCTGATAGTAAACTTGTCAAGACGCACATACTTGTCTTCTTCTATGCGAGAGATAGACGTGATGTGTCCTATCTGAGTGTGCTGTGTCTGTTCAAGATATTGCAGTATTGCTCCAGAGGCGATGACTCCGTTCTGCAGATGATCGACACCGAAACCCTTGAGATTCTTCACATGGAAGTGCTTCAGCAGTTTCTGACGCGCTGTCTGATCAGTAAACACCCAGTCATCGAGCTCAAAAGTAAAGAACTTATTGCCGAACTTCTGTTCAAACTGCTGCTTTCTGCCTCTCTCATAAAGTACCTCTTTAGGTGAGAAATTTGCCAGAAGTTTCTCCACATAATCTACGGTACCCTCACCTGTCAGGAATTCTCCTGTAGAGATATCGAGAAATGCTACTCCACATGCCACTTTTCCGAAATGCACAGAAGCCAGGAAATTGTTCTCCTTATAGTTCAGCACGTTGTCAGAGAGAGCTACACCAGGAGTGACCAGTTCTGTGATACCTCGCTTAACGAGTTTCTTTGTGAGTTTTGGGTCTTCGAGCTGGTCGCAGATGGCAACACGCTTTCCAGCCCTCACAAGCTTCGGCAGATAGGTATCGAGGGCGTGATGAGGGAAGCCCGCCATCTCGTCACCCTTGTTGTAACCGTTATTCCTGTGTGTCAGCGTGATACCGAGAATCTTCGCTGCTATCACCGCATCCTCGCAATATGTCTCGTAGAAGTCACCACAACGAAACAGCAGTACAGCATCAGGATGCTTCGCCTTCAAGTCGAAGAACTGTTTCATCATCGGAGTGAACTCACCGTCTTTCTTTGCCATCTTTACTCTCTTTTCTTTTGAGCGACAAAGTTACGAAGAAAAAATGAACCTTCAAAATGATTCCTTGTTTTTCATCGAAAAAAATACTCCCCCTGGATTTTTCATCATCCAAGGGGAGCATTGTTTTAGAGCTATAAAGCCCGAAAGGGTAGGGGATTACTTCTGAAGCATCTTCTTGCCGTTCTTGATAACCACACCCTTGTAGCTTGCGTCTACTCTCTGACCAGCGAGGTTGAAGAGTGGAGCATCGGCATCATCAGACTTTATAGATGTGATGCCTGTTGACTTACCATTGACAGTTAAGATCTTACAACCAGAGGCAACCTCAGGAGTTACAACATCATTCTTCACATACTTCTGAAGTTTACCCTGTACTTTCACTGTATCACCTACTTTCACTATATTTTCATCTGTTATCTTCTGACCTTCTGCATCCTTTGCACGGAAAACCTTAAGAATTGCAGCATCACCGGCATTATCAGCTATGTCAAAAGTAGCATTACCATAATTTGTAGATATTTCATCAATAGTAGTGACAATACCTGTAATTACATACTCCTCACTGGTAGTCTTACCACTCTCAAGGGCATTAATTATTTCGAGTGCTTTTGCTACTGTCACTTCCTTCACCTCATCTGATGGCTGAGGGTTCTCACCGCCTTCATTCTTCGTTACGCCGTTAAGAGAATAAATATAAGCCTGTTTTGAAACTGTCTCTGGAGTATTGCCTTGATAGTTAACAATCTTACCACAAATAATCACTTCATCACCCACCTTTATCTGGGTATTGCCTTCTACCCAAGGCTTGTTTTCAAGATAGTATACAGAATAACACTGGAAGGTGTAGTCGTTGTTTCCATCAGCTGAAATAAAGAATGTAGCTGTTCCATACTGAGCACTGAATTCATACTTGATTTTCGCAATCTTTCCCTTAATATAAAAGTCCATATCGCTTGCTGCGTCTTTTTGAAGAATGCCTCCCAAAACATTTGCTTGATTTGGTGTCATCAGATCCTCCAAAGAAGTGCCTAAACCACTCTTTTCACCATCTATAAGCATCTTCATCATAGACTTGACAAGTATTTTAGACATCATTGAAACATCCTTTGTCAGAATAACAGAAACTGTCTTACCATCAATTGTTGCAGGTTCATCATCACCCATGGCTGCATTATAAGCTGCCTGAGCTAACTCTTCTGTGGGGAAAGTAACAACAACAGTGCATTTAGTACAGAGTTTGTTTTCACCAAACTCAAACACCATGTTACCTGTTATTTCCTGATTTTGATTGGTACCTTTAAAGTCTACTATTACTTGACCATCCTTCTCTGTAATGCTTCCTGAAGAGATATTATACTTCTCAAAAGGATTATCAGAAGGCTCGTCAGGAGTATATTCTGTAACCTCGCCAATGATTGTCATTGTAGTGATATAGGCTCGCTTCTCTGGTGTAGTAATAGAAATCTTATCTACTTCAGAACCATTGAGTTCAACTGTGTACTCATTAAAATTTCCATCAAGCTCAGTGAAATCCTTACCATTTACTGTTATTGCAGTTTCTGTATCGTTATACTTTCTTGCAGTAAACTTAATTGTACTAACCTTAATTGGAGAAGACAATTTGAGAATCAGTGAACCTGGTCTTTTACCAGTTCCAAGTTTAATTCCACGACCTTCGCGAGCCTGGTAAATATCAGAAGTTTCTACAGCAGAGAAAATAGAAGCACCTTCAGAAACAATACCACTAATTTCTGTCTGCTTTGTTCCATCATCGCTGCTTCCACCACAGTCCTTAAAAGTTACCTTAAATTCCTCGGCAAAAGCATTTCCCATAAACATAGCCATTAAGGCTACAAAAGAATAGCGTAAAAATTTGTTCATAAGCATTTTAATTGTTATAGTTATTATTTGTATTATTCAAACAGCCCACCTTGTAGTTTTAGGTGGGCTGTATTTTTGATTCTACTTAAAATATTAAGCGAAAGGATTCTCTGTTGGGTAGTAGTCACCCTTCGGGAAGTTGTAATCGATTTTCTCAACAGGGATGCCCATGTACTTGAGAACCTCCCAGAGATACTTACCAGCATGGTCGAACATCACTGCGCAGTGGTGTGGATAGTGCTTCTCGATGAGGACGTGACGATAGAAGCGGCTCATGTTCTTGATACCGAAGATACCGATAGAACCGAATGAGCGAGTAGCCACAGGAATAACCTCACCCTGAGCAATGTAAGCACGCAGCTTGGTATCAGCCGTTGACTGCAGACGGTAAACAGTAGCCTTGCCTGGCTTGATGTCACCCTCGAGAGTACCGTTAGTCACCTCTACTGGTAGAGCGCGGGCCATGATGCGCTGGAAGCACATATTGCAGTTGCAAACCTTAGAAGAGGCTGTATTACCACAGTGGAATCCCATGAATATCTCCTTGTCAGTATATGTATCGCAGAGGAACTTCTTACCCTTGATGCTCTCC
>DGTJ01000004.1:0-23325 GCA_002393725.1 Prevotella sp. UBA4339
CATCCTACAGCGACACTTTCGTAGGCGGCATCGGAGAACTCTACAACGGCATTAAGGACAGTGGAGCAAAGTTCGTAGGCAGCGAAGACACTGACGGTTACACCTTCGACGACTCTGAGGCTGTAATCGACGGAAAGTTCATCGGCCTGCCTCTCGATGACATCAACGAGGACGACAAGACCGACACTCGCATCGAGGCTTGGATTGCACAGATATCACCAGAGCTTTAATCACAGGTATAAAATTCATAAAGTATTTGTTTAGTTATTAAGGAAAGAGGCTGGCCGGGAGGTCAGCCTCTTTTTTGCTAGTTCATTATGGGCAGCACAAGTTTGAACGTGATGTTGCGACCCATATTAAATACTCCTCGACGGCCTGTAACGACATTCTCGTCGGCATACTTCAGTCGGCTCAGGTGATTCTGATAAGCCTTGTTAAGCAGATTGTCGGCAACGACGTACAGCTCAGCCACCTTCCTGCCTCCTATCTGTATGTCCGTACCAGCCGACAGACTCACCAAAGCATATCCCGGAGTTGCAGTCTCAGTATCGTCAGCGCTGTAGATATGAGTCTGCTTAAGATAGCAGTCGAGACCGGCAGCTATATACAGGTTGTTGAGAAGAGAGCGATGATTGGGATGCCGCTCATGACGATGCTTCACGGTGCTGTGAGAATGGTGCTGCAACTCCCACTTCAGCTCCGACGACCATCTGGGAGCAGGCGAGTGTGGCAGGTATTTCGTATCAGCAGGCTGGTGCATCAGCTGGGCATCAACGAGGGAGAACGTGTTGGAGAAATGGACCGAGTGGATGGGGTGAAAGTCAATCCCCGCCTCGAAGCCCAGCAGACGTGCATCGCCCTGAGTATATGCATACGTCAGATAGCCCTCCTCCATCTCGTCGGCTAAGCGATGGGTGAAGATATAGTTGTCGATGCGATTGGCAAAGAGCGCCAGCTGTGCCGACACGTAGCGCGAGGTGAAGTCGAGACCGAGGTCGGCCTGCAGACTGTATTCCGCCTTGAGCTGCTGGGAACCGATCTCATAGCGTATCGACCCTTCATGCACACCGTTGGAAGCCAGCTCGCTCATATTGGGAGTACGGAATCCCCGGGCTATGTTCAGGCGCAGGTTGAAGTGATCGTTGATGTTGCAGACGGCACCGATACTACCCGTCAGTCCATTGAAATGCCTACTGAAGTCAGTAAAGCGCAATTCCCCCTCATCCCTCAGCTCGTAGCCATGCAAGCGGCGATGGTCGAAGCGCAAGCCTCCGTTGAGTGTCCACCTGTCGCCAAGTGTCTTCGTAGCTGTGGTGTAGATGCCGAAGTCAAAGAGGCGATATTCCGGGATGAGAAATTCCTCGCCCTTGTTGCCCGACTTCTGATACATACCGCCAATGCCGGTAGACAGTTTCCATCCGTCAAACTCATGAGTGACATAGCGCAGGTCGTATGTCAGAGTATGGAGCTTGAAGAATAGCTCGTAATCGTCGGCAGACTCCTCAAACTCCTGACGGCGGTTCTGCTGATAGCCCAGTATGAGTTTCAGATTCCCGTTTGGCAGGTTCAGCAAGTTGTCCCACACAGCCTTGTAGTGCTTCACCTGCTGGAAAGGCAGCGACTTACCATATCCGTGGGCAGTGAATCCCTCGCTGCTCTCCAGACATCCCGTCTCAGGGTCGCGTTCTCCCTCTACGATACCAGGTGTGAGATGATACGCCGTCCATGTAAGGCGCGAGTGGCCCCAGGACTTGTTGACACCCAACATCAGTCTTCCGGCCCGCTCCCGGAACTGTGAGCCTGGCACGTAGCCGTCATACTTATTCTTATACGCGTGAGCCATCTTGTTGCTGAAGCGTGCACCCCACACAAAGCCCTTCTGATTGCCCGCCACAGAGAGGGTATAGGCGAAGAGACCGTTGTTGGTCTGATACTCTGTGCTTGCCCGGGCCTGCAGATCACCTTCGGCAAGTGTGGGCTGCGAATGCAGGATCACCACACCAGCCATAGCGTCCGACCCGTACATCAGCGATGCGGGGCCCTTCAGTATCTCCACAGAGTTGACACTGCCCGCATCTACCTCTACACCGTGCTCGTCGCCCCACTGCTGACCTTCCTGCCTTACACCTTCGCTCATCACTACCACACGATTGTAGCCCAGCCCTCGGATGATGGGCTTGGAGATGCCGCTGCCGGTAGTAAGCTGACTGACACCGGGCTGATGGGCGATGGCGTCGATGATGTTTGACGCAGCCGTTGCCCGCAGCACTTGTGGCGTAACGATGCTGACTGGCGCTGTAGAGTGCTTCAGCTTTGTGTCGCCAGTAACTCCTGTCACAGTCAGTTCGTTGAGCTGCAGATGACGGAAGAACACATCGGTAGAGTCGTCTGTATGATGATGTTCTCTTACATTTTCCTGTGCTGCCACCGCTGAGCATATACACAGCAATGGCAGAATGATATATAGTCTTTTCATTCTGTTTCTATTCTTTAATGTGTTAATAATCGGGAGTTCTCTATAAAGCAAGTAGTGCTGCAGGAGGTCCCCTCGTAACGATATTGTCCCGAGATGTATCAAAGACGATACTTAGCAGAGGGACATTAACGGTCCTGGAAACATTAAAGACAAACGACACCACTGCCAAGACAGCAGCAGTATATGTCAGTGAAAGAAACTGGCACAGCACACACTCACCGATCGAAGCATCAGTCTGGATGAGGTGGCCATGACAATGGTGAGCTACGCATTCTGCACACTCTGCCTCGGAATATGTGTGGTCACTATGAATATGAAGCGACGAGAAAACGAGCATTGGCACAAACACTGCCAATAGCACCCATGATGCAATATGCCGCTTCTTAGTCAAGTCCATGTGTATACGTAATCGGGGGCAAAGATAGGTATAATTTTCCATATAAGCAATAATAATGGGCGAGATTTTCGTTTTTTTATTTCTTTTTGGCTACCTTTGCAGGCGGAAGAAGCGGGGAATGTGGGATATTCGAGGAAGGAGGAAGGAGTAAGGAGGTTATCGGCTTGCCGCTTGCTACCGAAGGGACGCAAGAAGGAGAAATGTTCAATTTTCAACGATCAATATACAACGTACAATGTCAAATGACACAAAGACTCTGCTCATCGGATATGCAGAGAAATATGAGACTGAGGAATTCATCAATGGAGACCCGTCGTGGTTCATGCACCAGGTGACTGGGACAGAGAATCAGGAGGCTATGGCGTTTATCGCCTCTTGCCTGAGCTACGGCAGCCGGAAACAGTTTATGCAGAAGATACAGATGATACTCGACTGGAGCCGAGGAGAGACTGACCAATGGGTGCGCTCAGGAGAGTTTGAGAACCAAATAGCTCAAGGCGACAAACGATGCTTCTACCGACTCTACACGTACGACACCATGAACCAGTTTCTTAGGGCTTACAGCAGACTGATGGCAGAACACGACACCCTGGGCAACTATGTACGCAATAATGCCCATGACTGCCTCTCTGCAGTGGAAGCCATCTGCAGGTATTTCAGCAGTCTGGGCATCAGCGTGGTGATACCGAAGGACACCCAGTCGGCCTGCAAGCGAGTGTGCATGTTCCTCAGATGGATGGTACGCGACAACTCGCCTGTAGACCTCGGACTGTGGAAGGACTTCATCGACCGTAAGACACTGATTATCCCAATGGATACCCACGTGCTACAGGAGTCGGTGCGCCTGGGTCTGCTCAGCAGCAAGACTGCCACTATGAATACTGCCCTAAGACTGTCGGCTGCTCTGGCAGAGATATTCCCAGACGACCCGATGAAAGGCGACTTCGCACTCTTCGGCTTTGGCGTTGACAATTAAATCCCTATCTCGATGCCTTCATCCCATGAGTCGTCGATGGAGATAGTGACCGACGACGAAGCACCCGACGAGCCGCTGCCAGGAAAAAGACTACCCCTGCACAAGGTGATGCTGTTGCGGCGAACAGGTATGCTCTCGATGACTTTCTCGGTATAGTTGGTAGCATCGCTGCCATTGTTATAGCGAGAGATTATATTTACATTTCGGATAGTATCCCTCTCGTCACGGGGAATCATATAGAAGTCGTAATACTCGTCGGAGGCATCCACCTCTACTACGATGCTCTGCGAAGCCTTTGTTGTAGCAAAGCCCGTCAGTCCGCTGAAAGTACCTTTACTGCCCGTATATTTTATCAACAGTTCGTTTGCCTCATCAGGCAGCTTGTCGTCGGCAATGAACCTCACCATCGACACTATTCGCCTCAACGTCAGACTTTTATTTACATTATCCCCAGAGATATGCAAGGGCTCGCACACCCAGAACATATCCGACAGAGTGCCCGAAGCAGTCACCTTCATCACCTTCGTGGCGAAGCTCGGGTTCTTGGCAGCGCTATGGGCCACCACAACCAGATAATAGTCACCCTCGGCCAGAGAGAAAGATGCCTCACCAAACTTCGAATCGCCCTGCTTCTGATTGATGTACTTCACCTTCTGCCCCTCCTCATCATAGATGTCGAAACAGAGATGAGTACACATCTGGCTGATATCGCCGCCTCGAGTGCGGGCAGCAAATGGCACTGTCTCAATATTACTCACCCTGAGCACTACGTTGGGCACTCCCACACTCTCTGAGCCGCCAGACTCTGAAGGCATGACTTTCTCACACGACGACATAGCTGCCGCCAACATCACCATAGCAATCACATTGCCAAGCTTTCTGCTTTTCATAATCATAAGTTTTAAAGTTAACGCCCTGCCCTCGTGGCAGGACCCTGGTGGAAGTGGAGGGAATCGAACCCTCGTCCGCACAAGGAAACCATACGCTTTCTACATGCTTATCCTGGCCTTCATTTTCGTGCTGCAGCAAGACCCAGGCCACCAACTGCAACCTTATCCTCTAAGACTTCATCCCGCCATTGAGGCCTGACAGGACTATTTCCGATTTAACCTGCGCCGCTTGATCTCCGGATTCGGAACAACATCCTCGGAGCGACGTCTCGTTCTTCTACCTTGTAAAAGAATTAAGCTCGTAATCTACTGTACTTCGATTAAGCAGCGAGAGCATACTCATTGTTGCCAATTAATTTTTCGACCGACTTGATTATGGAGGACACAGTCTTCACTCCGCATGCTTACGTACCATCTCGACTTGCCGTCAAATCCAGTCACCCCCGTGACACTTGATGTCGTAATCGGGTGCAAAGATAATAACTTTTTCAGTCTTTAGCAAACTTTTCGCAAAAAATTTTGTATTTTTGCCCGCTGATTACAATATTCGGCCTATAAAATGGTTATATTATTAAATATGCACGCAATAATATGAGAAGAATATCAGCACTGATTTTAGCATTGCTGCTCAGCACGGCAATCGGCTGGGCACAGTCTGGCATGACCGACAATCAGATCGTCGACTACGTAGTGGAACAAAATGCGAAGGGCGTATCCCGCCAGAAGATCGTCACCCAGCTGATGCAGCGCGGAGTGACCATCGACCAGCTCAGGCGCATCCAGAAGAAATACAAGAAGCAGATAGAGAATGGCGCACTTGGAGCTGAGGACATCACCGCCGGCTCGAAGGAGTCGAAGACACGCCTGAGAGAGTCGAACGTCAAGATGCGTGAGAACCAGAAGGCAAAGGACAAGAAGAACGCCTCGCAGTTCAGGCTCAAGGACACTAAGAAGAAGAACCAGATACAGAAGCATACCTACGACGAAGACGATGCCGACTTCATGGAGATGGACGAGGCAGTGGACTTCCTGATGCCCGACTCGCTGAAATATTCAGAATACTATACGCTTAAGGACAAGGAGAAGAACAAGCGCAAGATCTTCGGTCACGACGTGTTCAACAACGAGAACCTCACCTTCGAGAGCAGCATGAACCTCGCAACCCCGCAGAACTACCGTCTTGGAGCCGGCGATGAGGTGAACATCGACATCTGGGGCGCATCTCAGGAGAGCGTCAGTGAGACAATCTCTCCCGACGGCACCATCACCATTGAGGGTATCGGCCTCATCCAGTTGGGAGGGCTGTCCGTAAGTCAGGCCAAGGCAAAGCTGAGGCGCGAGCTGGGTCCGAGATACCAGGACTCCAAGATAGAGCTGTCGCTCGGACAGACACGCACCATCACTGTCAGCGTCATGGGCGAGGTACAGGTTCCGGGCACGTACACAATGTCGGCATTCGCCACAGTCTACAATGCCCTCTATATGGCTGGAGGACCTAATGACATCGGAACGCTGAGAAACGTCAAGGTGTTCAGAAACGGCCGTCAGATATCCACCGTCGATGTCTACGACTTCCTTCTCAACGGCAAGCTGACCGGCGACGTCCGCCTTCAGGACAACGACGTGATAACCGTAAGCCCTTACGAGGCTCTGGTGAACATCACTGGAAAGGTGAAGCGCCCGATGTTCTACGAGATGAAGAAGACGGAGAGCGCAGCCACCCTCGTGAGATATGCGGGAGGATTCACCGGCGATGCCTACACCAAGGCGATACGCATCAACCGCAAGGCAGGACAGCAGTACTCAGTATTCAGCGTGGGAGAGTTCGACATGAACGGCTTCAAGCTTATGGACGAAGACTCCGTGAGCGTTGACTCCACTCTCAACCGCTATCAGAACATGGTAGAGATCAAGGGAGCCATCTTCCGTCCGGGCATGTATCAGGTGGGCGGACAGATCACAACGGTGAAGGCCCTCGTCGAGGCTGCCGACGGTCTGAAGGAGAACGCCATCGGCAATCACGCAGTGATGCACCGCATGAAGGCCGACCGCTCGCTGGAGATCAAGAGCATCGACATAGTAGGCATACTGGAAGGTACTGCTGCCGATGTTGAGCTGAAGAACGAAGACGTGATATATATCGCCAGCCGCGAGGAAGAGAAGCTCGACCAGACTGTCACAATTCACGGTGAGGTGAACTATCCGGGAGTGTACCGCTTTGCATCCAATGAGACGGTCGAGGACCTTGTGCTGCAGGCTGGCGGACTCACCAATGCCGCATCGCTGACGAAGGTGGATGTGGCGCGACGTATCATCGACCCTAATGCCACAGAGGCCAGCGACACTCTGGCATTCACCTACAGCTTCAGCCTCAACCCCGACTTCACCATTCCGCAGGGCGAGAAGCAGTTTGTGCTGCAGCCATACGACGAGGTCTACATCAGGCGCAGTCCGAAATACAACGAACAGCAGAACGTCACCATCGAGGGCGAGGTGCAGTTCAGGGGCAACTACACTCTTACGAGCAGCAACCAGCGTCTCAGCGAAATCATCAAGCAGGCCGGAGGACTGACAAAGCGGGCCTATCCTCAGGGAGCGAAGCTGCTACGCCAGATGACGCAGGAAGAGCGCGAGATGCTTGAGACGATGCTACAGACAGCCCAGCGCAACTCCGGGAGCGACTCCATCGACGTTAGGAAGCTGAGGACCCTGACAACATTCCCAGTAGCCATAGAGCTCGACAAGGCGATGGCGAATCCAGGGAGCGACGATGACCCCTATCTGCGCGAAGGCGACCGTATCGTGGTGCCACGATTCACCAGTACGGTAAGCATCAACGGCGAGGTGCTCTACCCCAACACCGTAAGATACAAGGCAGGCGAGGACGCAGACTATTACATCGACCTTGCAGGAGGCACCACATCGACGGGAAAGAAGTCGAGGACCATCATCATCTACATGAACGGAATGGTGGCAAAGGCCGACCGCAAGCACAAGCCTGCCCCAGGCTGCCAGATAGTTGTGCCCACCAAGCGCAAGGGCCGTGCGATGGGTATAGCCGAGTGGCTCACCATCGGATCAAGTACGGCATCCATCGCCACCATGATTGCCACAATCGCCAACCTAGTGAAGTAAGGAGACTGCCAGATGGAAAAGAAGATCATAAATATCAGCGCTACAGAGATTATCAGGCTGCTGATAGCCGACAGGAAGAAGCTATGCATCTATGCATGCACGGCTGGAATAATAGGAGTACTCCTTGCCTTCGGCACTCCGAAGATATACAAGAGTAAAGTGATGCTTGCCCCAGAGGAATCGGGCAACAGCTTCTCAGGAAGCATCTCGTCACTGGCCGCTATGGTGGGAATGAACATGAAGATAGGACAGACCGGCGATGCACTCTATCCGGAGATATATCCCGACCTCATGGGATCTACGCAATTCCTTGTAGGCCTCTTCCCGATAAAGGTGACCACTCAGAAGACCCACGAGAGCTACACTTATCAGGAATATATCCTGAAGCATCAGAAGCTGGCTATACACGAATACCCTATGAGCTGGCTGACGCAACTGATAGAGATGATGAAGACTGAGGGCGAGCCGGGCAAAGGCCACAAGCCAGATCCTTTCTGTCTGACGAAGAAGGAGTTTGATGTGTGCAAGAACATCGCCAGGAAGATCAACTGCTCAGTAGACAAGAAGACCAACGTCATCACCATCGAGGTGGAAGATCAGGATCCTCTGATATCAGCGACAGTAGCCGACTCTGTACAGGCTCACCTGCAGCGTTCAATCACCGACTATCGCACTAAGAAGGCGCGGGTAGACCTTGAGTATATGGAGAAGCTCTTCGACGAGGCCAGCCAGCAATACAAGAAAGCCCGCCTGAAATATGCCTCTTTTGGCGATGCAAACAGCAAGGTAGTACTTCAGGCCGTACAGTCACAACTCGACGAACTGGAAAACGAGATGCAGCTGAAGTACAATATCTATCAGCAGGTCGTAGAGCAGCTGCAGCTGGCAAGGGCAAAGGTACAGGAGAAGACCCCAGCCTTCACCATCGTACAGAATGCCACTGTTCCCATCAAGCACAGTAGCCGCCCGAAAATTGTGACACTCATCATCTGGATGTTCCTCGGATTCATCCTGCGATTCGGGATTCTTGCCTGGAAAAATCGCCAGAAGTTTATAAACCTGTAGACATTGAATAGACATCCGTATATACTTGCAACATTTGCAGCCACACTACTATCCATTGTAGTATGGCTGTGCGTGCCTAAGGAGTATACGGCATTGACCAAGCTCAGCGACGAGTACAAGGAGACCGATCTGGCAGTAGGATTCAATGCTTTAAGAGCATACCTCAGAGATGCCATGGGCAATTCCGATACAGGATTGAACGATATGGAGATATACTGCAAGGTGCTGAAGACCGACGACTTTGCCCGCAGCATCTCCCACAAGAAAGTACCTGGGAAGGGCATAACCTATGGAGAGTATCTTTGCGAAGAAGACACCATCGAGGCCATAAAAGACAACATCAACTACAACTATAGCGGCAAGCTGTCTACGCTGTCTGTCAGTTTCACCGACAGAGACCCGGTAGTAGCTGCACAGATGCTCGACAGCGCTACAGCACAGCTTCAACAGGTAATCACCAGCTACCGTCAGGAGAACGCCCGTATTGCCCTTCGCAATGCTGTGCTCAACCTTAATGCGACAAAAGAGAAATACAAGGCCGCCCAAAACAGATACAATGCCTTTGCCGACAGTCATTCTAACATGTCAACTCCCAGTACGAAGCAAGAAGAGGAGGAACTGTCGAATGAGTCTAAGTCGGCTTATGCACTCTATCAGAAAGCAGCAGAGGAGTATGCCCGTCAGCAGGCTCTTAAGCAGCGTGCCTACCTCTCGTTTGCAGTGATACAGAACAACTCTGTGCCCCAGAAGGCCGACACGTATCTGATAGGCTATCTCCTGAGCTTCGTACTGCTGGCACTGTTTATCACTTACGCCATACAGCACCGTAAGAATGTTGACCTAAAGACTGTCTCATTACGGCAACTGACCAACTATTTCTCCCCCTGGACTCTTACGATAGGCATCTGGGCAATAATCCTCGGGCTTTACTATCTTCTCGACACAGATCTCTACCCCATTACAAGTCAGTTCTACTTCTGCTTCATCATCTGGATTCCCATATTCTGCATCTGCGCTATTAGCACATATATGCTTTCTGAAAGGCAGGAAAAGCACGATGCGCAAAATAACAGCATAAACTATAACAAGCTGACATTTAACTTCTTCTTCATTGTCTCACTGATAATCACGCCCCTATATGTGTATCGCGTTGTACAGATTGTGATAATGTTCGGCACAGAAGACCTGATGACAAACATCCGAACGCTGGCACTGTTTGGCGATGGACAAGGCATACTCAACTATTCAGCCGTAATCAATCAGGCTTTGTTTGTAGTAGCCCTGTGGGCTCACCCCAAAGTGCCAACATGGCAAGTGGTTCTGCTCGGGATAGCGTGCCTTATGAACTCACTGGCCATTATGGAGAAAGGCACAATGTTCTTCGTCTTCGTCAGTTCCGTATTCGTACTTTTCGAGAAAAAGGTCATAAGGATACGTTCTATTCTGATATTCAGCGCCATATTGTTTGTTGTGTTCTATCTGTTTAACTTGGGACGTGCTGGCGAAGACAGCGACTATCAGAAAGAAGAGACGATACTCGACTTCTTCATCATGTACGTACTCTCGCCACCAGTAGCATTCTGTCAGCTGCCTCAGGAGGTTACACCGCAGTTTGGCACAAATACCTTTGAAACGGTATACTTGTTCTTACAGCGTCTTGGGGCTGATGTTGTGGTAAAAGATAAGCTGCAGGAGTTTGTGTTCGTTCCCGTAAGTACTAATGTCTACACCATCTTCCAGCCATTCTATATTGATTTCAGCTATCCCGGTATTGCCTTTTTCGCCGGAATCTACGGATGTGTATGCGGTTGGCTCTACCGGCTCTACAAGAACGGCAATGGTGTCGGCACATGCCTCTATACGTATGCGGTATATGTACTACTGCTGCAATTCTATCAGGAGAATGTGTTCTATAGCCTTGTATTCATCCTTCAGTTCGCATTCTTTGTGGTTCTCTTTACCCAGAAGAAACTTAAACTTTCATCATGATATGGCAGAGGTAATCACAAGTAGTAAGCGTTCGGCATTGCTAAGGAAGAATATTTTAGCCTCATTCTTCCTGAAGGCTTGGTCTGCCATTGTGGTATTGCTGATGGTGCCCGTCACCCTCCATTGTCTCGGAGAATACAAGAACGGCGTATGGCTCACCATAAGCAGTCTTCTGATATGGATAGACAATATGGATATCGGACTGGGCAACGGCATGCGCAACAATCTGGCTACTCTTTTAGCCAAGGACGACACAGAAGGCTGCAGGTCTCTGATATCATCAACCTTCGCCATGCTGATAAGCATCATGCTGCCAACAGCACTCGTTCTCGTTGGACTCATCGCAGGATGCGACACATATCAATTCCTCAACGTATCAAGGCAGGAGATATCCGATCTGGACAATATCCTCATCACATCGGTTATCCTGGTATGCTCCACTTTCATATTCAAGCTCATAGGCAATTTCTATATGGGCCTGCAACTGCCAGCTGTGAGCAACCTGCTGTTGGCCATTGGACAGACATTGGCGCTCTTAATCACATATTTCATATATATATCAGGCAGCCACTCGCTGTATCTGATTGCGCTTGCCAACACTCTGGCGCCATTAGTGGTATATTTAGGAGCCTATCCTTACACCTTCTTCTACAAATATCCTCACCTGAGGCCAAGCATGAGGCTTGTTGACATCAACAAGGCCAAGAGTGTCATGACACTTGGAATAAAGTTCTTCATCATGCAGGTATCAGGCATCATACTGTTTATGTCATCTAACATTCTCATATCAAAGCTATTCTCCCCAGCATTAGTTACTCCATACCAGATTACGTATCGCTACTTCAGTCTGTTCCTGGTAGTATTCACTATTGTGTGCATGCCTTATTGGAATGCAACCACAGACGCTTACGCGAGAGGCGACATCGACTGGATACGCAATGCTACCAGCCGACTAAGGCGCATGACCGTATATATTCTCATCGGAATGGCCGTAATGCTCGTGCTGTCAAACTACATATACAGTATCTGGGTAGGTCCCGATGTAGATATCGACTTCCAGATGAGCGCCATGATGGCGTTATACATCTTCATATTGATATACAGCATGAGATACAGCTACTTCATCAATGGTATAGGCAAACTAAGGCTACAGCTCATCTTCACCTCTGCTGCTGCTATACTGTTCATCCCGGTGGCATATATCGTAGTAAGACTGACCGATAGCATTATCTGCTTTATGGCAGTCATGTGTATCATCAACATCCCCAGTCTGGTAATTAACAAGCTACAGTTTCACAAACTGATTTCAGGCAAGGCAAAAGGCATTTGGAACAAATGATTATGGAATACAATCATATAGCCATACTAATGGCAACATATAATGGAGGCAGATATCTCAGCGAGCAGATAGACTCTATCCTATCACAGAGCTACCAGATGTGGCATCTGTATATTCACGACGACGGCTCTACCGATGATACTGCAGCTATTTTGGATGATTATTCGAGGAAGCATCCAGATGCCATCACTGTATTAGACTATCCGCCACAAGGAGGAGCGATGCATAATTTCATGAGCCTGCTTGAGCGTGTGGATGCCAAGTACTATATGTTCGCCGATCAGGATGACGTATGGCTGAACAACAAGATAAAGACAGAGGCAGAAAGGATGGAAGCCGAAGAACAGAGACACGCAGGGAAGCCGGTAGTCGTATTTTCCGACCTGATTGTAACAGACGGCAATCTAAATAAGACCGCTGATTCTTTTCTTGCATTTTCCGGCATACATCCGGAGTTTCTTAATACATTTGATGAATTGGGAGCATCCAATCTTGCCACAGGATGTACGATGCTTTTTAACCACGCTGCCAAAATGGTGATACAGCATCCATACACCCAAGCCACTATGCACGACTCGTGGGTCACTCTGTGCTCTGCCCGGGCAGGAGGCATACTAAGCTATATCCGCGAGCCGCTTATCCTCTACCGGCAGCATGAGCATAACACTCTTGGAGCCGTAAGCATCAAGAGCCTTACTCTCTCATACCGCCTCAAGCATCTACAGCATGTACTCAAGCTTAACAGACAGACTTACGCAATGCTGAAGGCACTCGGCTATGGATCATGGGTTAAGTTCGTATATTACAAGGCAAAGTACAAGTACAGAATCCATAAACAACGAAATAAGTTATGATTTCAGTATGCATCGCCACATATAATGGGGGGAAATATATCCTTGAGCAGCTACAGTCCATTCTGCCGCAACTGTCGGGTGATGATGAAATAATTATTTCCGACGACAATTCTACCGACAGGACTATTGAAGTCATATCTTCCATCAACGACCCCAGGATTCATATCTACAGCCACGAGTCAATAACCGATGCCAAGTTCACCATCGACTATAGCACCCACAACTTCGAGAATGCACTGCTCCACTCAAAAGGTGATATCATTTTTCTCTCTGACCAAGACGATTACTGGTTGCCGGAAAAGGTACGTGTTATGTTGGAGCAAATAGAATTTGCCGACTTAGTGATTTCAGACTGCATGATAGGTGATGAAAATCTCCAGCCCACCAAGCAGCTGTATTCCGATTTTAGGGCATTCAAGACAGGAATAGTCCATAATCTCATAAAGTCCCATTATCTTGGCTGTTGCATGGCTTTGAAGAGAGAGGTACTTATAAAGTCCTTACCCTTTCCGAGAAATGGAGTAGCACATGACCTATGGCTAGGCCTGACAGCCGAACGACATTTCAATGTAAGATATATCAGTCAGCCCCTGACGATATACCGCCGGCACCGTAACACAGTGACTGCCAGTGGAAAAGCCAACGACACGTCGATGGCATTTAAAATAAAATATCGATTCTATATTGTAAAAGCACTATTCAGACACAATTTTCTAACTTAATTATCGTTATACTATTATAAAAGACAGCTAATGAAGAAAACTATACTCCAGATTGCGAAATACTATCATCCTGTCGAGGGAGGAATAGAGACGGTTACGAAATACATGGCAGAGGGCCTTACGGCTTTCAACAACTATGTGGTATGCTTCAGTCAGGACGGTATCACCCGAATGGATACCATCAACGGCATCAAGGTCTACCGTATAGCCCCTGCGATAAAGATATCCAGTCAGGACATCGCCTTCAGCTACTATTACTACCTGAAGAAAATCATCTACGAGGTGCAGCCCGACATCATCCTGCTGCACTGTCCCAACCCGTTTCTCTACCCCATCACGTCGAAGCTTACGCCCCCTGAGGCCAAGCTTGTGCTGCTCTGGCACTCCGACGTGCTCGGCAAGGGCATGCTCTATCACCTGGTGAGCCGCTTTGAGAAGAAGATACTCAGGAAAGCCGACCTCATACTGGTCACGAGCCCCAACTATATCCATCCCTCAAGCCCTATCTATGCCCATAAGGACAAGGTAAGGGTTATTCCCAACGGCATCATCAAGAGCGATTTCCAATGGAAGCTGGGCGACGAGAAGACTGTAGAAGACATCCGGAGGAAGTATCACCACAAGAAGATCATCTTCTTCGTAGGCCGTCACGCTGCATATAAGGGCATCAACTACCTCATCGAGGCCGAGAAGTATATCAAGTCTGACTGCATCATCCTTATCGGCGGAAGAGGCCCTGAGACGGAGCAGCTCAAGAAGGCAGCCCAGTCGGAAAGGATAAAGTTCATCGGGCGAATACCAAATGAGTACCTGCGGTGCTACTATTATGCCTCAGACATCTTCGCCTTCACGTCGTGCACCAAGCAGGAGGCCTTTGGCATAGCCCTTGCCGAGGCGATGTACTGCGGCAGCGTGCCCGTAACCTTCACCATCGAGGGCTCGGGAGTGAACTGGGTGTCGGTAGGCGACGAGACGGGCATAGAGGTGCCACTGGGCGATGTGAGAGCCTATGCGGCAGCTATCGACAGGCTGCTGGGCGACAGAGAGCTTTACTACCGCTATGCCAGTGCCGGCAAAGAGCGCATATTGAATATGTTCACATCGGAGAAGTCGAACATCATAGCCGAAAAATTTCTGCAGAGCCTTTTCACGGATGAAGCATCAGCAGAGTTGGAAGAAAGCACTCCGTCATACGAAAAGCGGCTGTCAGTTGTTCGCTGACAGCCGCCAAGCACACACATAATTCAATTCTTTCCATCAGAATGGCCACGTACCGCTGCGGGGAGCTGTCTCGGGCTCGCCGAAGTAGGAAGCCTCAGCATCATTATCGTTCAGCTTGAACACCATGAAGTTAGGATTCTTCTCGGTGCATGGAGCCCAGGTGCCGCCCTTGGGGCCGTTGGGGTCGCTGTATTTGGCGAAGTTGGTCCATGCCGTCAGCATCTTCTCAGAGAGGTCCCAGTCGCCCTTGGTCCATGGGCGCCAGCAGTGCTTGAGCGACTTGAATACGAACCAGAGGTCGCTGGAGTGGAAAGCTCCCTTGAGGCGCTGCGTCACCTCGGGATGACTCCCGTCGTCGGGCAGCGGACGGGCAAACTCGTAAGCCCAGGCCTTTCCGCCCTTCTGGGCACGCACCTTGCAGAACTCCGCGATGTTGGGAGCCATATTGCCCATATCGTTGAGCGTGTAGCCTATCATATACGGCACGTCGGCCAGCGAGCCCTCCCGGGTGGCATCATCAAAGCTCTTCTTGCTCACGTATCCGTCGATCATCGGCATCAGCGGCAGCCCCATGCGCATCATCGCCATCATGCCTCCTGCAGGCTGCTGCCCGCCGTTGTTTACCATAGTGTAGAGCGTATTCAGGGCGAAGACGGTCTCTGTGCTTGCCTGTCGCATCTTCTGCAGGTCGGTCAGTCCTGCCCAGTCGAACATCTTCTTTGCCTTTGCAGCCGCCTCCTCGATGGAGCCTCCGCTGTAGCGTCCGCCCATCATGCCTCCGCCGTTGGGATTGGGGATGCTGAGGCCCTGGGCACTCATGATGACCGCCTTGTGGAAGAGTCCGCGAGCCAGGGGCGACTCACATAGCGTGCGCACACTGCCTCCTCCTGCGCTCTGTCCGAAGATGGTCACGTTGTCAGGATCGCCGCCAAACTGGGCGATGTTCTTCCTGATCCATTTCAGCGCCTCTATCTGGTCGAGTATTCCGTAGTTGCCGGAAACGTGGTTCGGGCTCTCTTCTGTCAGGGCAGGATGCACGAGGAATCCGAAGATACCGAGACGATAGTTGATGCTTACGAGCACCACGTCCTTAGCACCCCACTCTTGTCCGTCGAACTCAGGCTCTGATCCGAAGCCCTCGCGATAGCCTCCGCCGTGAATCCACAAGGCCACAGGTAGCTTCCTGCCCGCCTGCCCGGGAGCCTTTGTCCACACGTTCAGATACAGACAGTCCTCGCTGAAGGCTGCTTCCTTTCCGTAGCCCCATTCAGAGTAGTAGCCTCCGGTGTACTGTATCGCCTGGAAACTCGGGCGTCCGAAGGTGTCGCATATCTTCACTCCCTTCCAGGGCACGACGGGCTGAGGTGCTTTCCAGCGGTTCTCTCTGATCGGAGGGGCTGCATAGGGTATGCCTCGATACACGTACACGTCGGGATGATCGTCGGCCAATACGCCTTTCACCTGTCCGCCTTCGATTGTCAACACGGGATTATCTGCTGCATTAGCAGACAGGGCTGCCAATAGCAGAAGAGGTAATAATAGTCCTTTTTTCATAATAAGTTATTAATTGAATAGTTGATAAAGAGGGGAGGCGGTTCTTTTGTTACGAAATGCGAAAGGTGTAACAAAAGAACCGCCCCCTCTGTTACGGCTCGTAGAACCAGCTTTCGGGAACGCATTGGCGCTCATTCATCCACTGCACAGTAGGATCAACTGCGATGATCATCGGAGCCTCGCCAGCCTTGGGGAACACCACATTGTTGTAGACAGTAGAGTTGGTGCTCTGCTTAACCTGCACACTGACGTTATGAGAGTTGATGTTCCAGCCGCTTACTGCATATAACTCATCTGGATTAGATCCAAGCACGCCCTGATGCTCCTCGAGCTCTGTATCGCCGATCTTCAGCTTAAAGGGCAAGATACCACCGAGATGACGGATAACTGCCTCCTGACGCTTGTCTGAGTCTGTCCATGAATTCAGCTTTCCGTTCACATAGTGAGGCGTAGAGGTCCAAACTTCCGAAACGTCAACAACGATGTCATTGAAGTCGAAATCGTCGGTAGAGCCCAGATCCTCAATCATATAGCGCACTGTATTTTTCTTCGTAATAGGCGTTCCATCAGTTACGATAACAGTCTTTGGCACACTCGGTTTTCCGTAAACCATAAACACGAGGTCGTTCATATCCCAGTCGCCGTTATTCGCATCCTCGCACCCTACGATCATCACTTCATTTCCTTCTGGAATATTAGTCGGATGGGGGCAATCATCCAAAGACAGCATCTGACCGACGAGTGAAGAAAGCTGAATGCCAATAGTATTCTTATATTTGTCGTTAGTAACTCTTGTCACCACAAGATAGAAATACATATTTGCTCCTACGGGCAGATTCTCAAAGGTGTATCCCTTGGTTTTCACTTTTGCTGCACCGATGGTATTTCTGTCCAATTCTGCTTTTGATATATCGTACACTTTGGTCCAGTCGGCCTGATCTGTCTTTTTCTTCACCCACATGTCCTGAGATTTCTCCCAGACTTTAATGTCTACACCGTCAACCACCATATGGAGCTCCCAAACCGACGATGCCTTACCTTGATAGATTGGCACGATGGTAAAACTGTTATCGGGAACTGACATATAAAATGGCGAGCCCAACGATCTATTGCTATTTTGCTCAGGAAGCTTTTTAGTAAGCCATGATAATGTTTCGCCATCCACTTCGTATTCATCAGTGGTAGTAAGGGAGTATGAAGCTGCACGAGTCCTGACCTTTGACTGCATATCCGAAGGAAGACTGTATGACGGATTCTTATGGCTATAGTCCCAACTTTGGTCAAGGTCCACATTGGGGAATGTCTTGACAAAACTCTCAGAATACTGCGCCTTGACATTCTTCTCAGTGAATTCTGGATCATACAAATCGCTGTTGTGCGAACATGCTGTAAACAATGCAGCTGCAATTACTAATTTTACTAATTTCATACCCTTATTAATTTTTATTACTGCAAAAGTATATAATTTCTATATATAAATAACAATTGGCAACACTTTATTAAGCAATATTTGCGCCCGAAACGCCATATTTAACACTATTTAAGCACCAAAAGGCTCATGCTGAACAAAGTCACAGCAATTTGTAGTCACCAACATTAATTTTTTCGTCATATATTTCAATTCTTATGTATTGTAAACTAATTTAGTTAATATCCCAGATGTCTCAGAAACAGGGAGTCAATCGGTGTTTAAAGAAAAAACTTGCTACCATTAATGTGCGCAATTTCTAGATTTAATGCTCGCAATTTTTTCAGTTAATGACCGGTTTCCCCATCCTTTCATTTGACGTTGCAAAGGTACGAAATTTTGGTGTGTCTTCCAAATTATTTTCGAAAAAAAGCACAAAAAAAACACTTAGCATAGTTTGACTCAGAAACTCAGAACTCAGTTTTTATATTGCCACCCCTGTTACAAGAGGCTATCTGTAAATATTATATATATAATATATATATTATATATATAATATATAATAATATTATACATTGTTACTTATACTCCCCTCCTACCTACCCCCCATTTTTAAAACTGAGTTCTGAGTTTCTGAGTCTATATCTTCTGCATCCAAGAGCACATGTGGGTCAAGCGCATGAAGCAAATGGGCGGAACGATTGAGTGGCGCTATTCAGGTCATCCCGCTTCCGAAGAAGGGCGGGGGTTCAATGATTATCGCAGGGCAGTCTCGCCATTTAACTTTTTTTCAATGTACTTTTCCAACTTTTACCAGAAATAATTACTACCTTTGCAAAGATAAGTTCATACAAGAAAATACCTGAATATATGAAAAGATTCACCATAAACCTAATAGGCATCGGCCTGACACTGCTGCTGCTGGCCAGCTGTAGCGGTAACAAGAGTAATGCGCCCGTCGGCAAGATCTTCGATGAGACCAACCTCTCCGAGGGGGAGAAAACAATCCTGGCGGCAAGAGACGAATACGACTTCGACCGCATGCTGGTACTCACCGACAGCCTGGTGAAGACAGGCGACATCTCGCCCGTGACCGCCAACTTCTACCACGGCGGAGCACTCATGCACAATGGAATGATAGGTGAGGCGCGGAAATATCTTGAGGAAGCCATCGCCGACAGTATGCCGACCGACTGATCAGCATCCTGCGCACCATACAGTTCGAGTCTGCCCAGCAGGTAATCGAGACACTGAAGGCCGAGGTAGAAACCCACCGCAATGGTGCCGAGCCCAACGACGACCTCACGATGATGTGCCTGCGAGTGGACTAAGGACAAAAAGAGCAAAGCCTGCAATACCAACAGGGTGTGACTTCAGAAATGAGGTCACACTCTGTTTTGGAGTGACCGATCTGCGAGAACCAGCCTCCGCAAACGGCTTTTTATGATACGGCCATACAATAATTGCGAGCTTTTGCAGTTATATATATTAAAAGTGTTGCTTATGACAATATATCTACTCGTAGCATTCTTACTTAGCGCCATCTGCGGATTTGTGTTTACGCCCATGATTCTTGACTTCTGCAAGCGCAAGAACCTGTACGATATTCCCAACGCCCGCAAGATCCACACCATATCCGTGCCCCGGCTGGGAGGCACCTCATTCATCCCCAGCATGATGACAGCCTTCGTAGTGCTCATAGCATTCTTCGCCTATTCATCCGAAAAGCATATACAGGTGAACATCTGGAGCATGGGATTCTTCCTCGGACTGGTGATCATCTTCATCGTAGGAATCATCGATGACATAATAGGGCTTAATGCCACGACAAAGTTCATAGCACAGATAGCCGCAGCATGCATGCTGCCCTTCGTAGGACTATACGTAAACAATCTCTACGGTCTCTTCGGCATCTACGAGATACCTTACTACATAGGAATACCGCTCACGGTGTTCGCCATCGTGTTCATCGACAATGCCATAAACCTGATCGACGGCATTGACGGCCTTGCCTCGGGGCTGTCGCTGATAGCACTGGCAGGATTCCTGGCCTACTTCATCCACTACGACGTGTTCATGCACTCATACAGCATACTCGTGGCAGGCCTTATCGGAGCACTGACAGCGTTTATGTATTTCAACCTGTTCGGAAAGACTGAGCGCAACACGAAGCTGTTTATGGGCGACTCCGGCAGCCTGTCGCTGGGCTTCGCACTGGGATTCCTCTCCATCAAATGCGCGATGAACAATACGGCGATATGGCCGACAAGACCGGAAGCCATCATCGTGCCGATGTCGCTGCTCTTCGTGCCAGTGGCCGACGTGGTGAGGGTGACGCTCTACCGGCTGCTGCACCATCGCCCGCTGTTCCTGGCCGACAAGAACCATATCCACCACAAGCTGATGCAGACGGGCATGAACCAGCATCAGGCACTCGCAACGATAGTGGCACTGGCCCTGCTGATAGACGCAGTGAACTACTGGATGGCCGGGCTGACAGGAAGCACGTGGATACTAATGGCCGACATCGCAATATACTGTGCAGCCAACGGGTGGATGAACATAAAAAAGAAGACAGCATGAAACGCACTCTCGACATCATCATCTCAGCCCTGTGCCTGATAGCCTTCTCGCCGCTCATCCTGATATGCTTCGCCATCATCAAACTGGGTGGAGGACCGGCCATCTACAAGCAGGAGCGCATCGGACTGGGCGGGAGGCCTTTCTACATCTACAAGTTCAGAAGCATGGTGGTAGAGGCGGAAAAAGAAGGCGAGGAGCTGCTGCAGCAAGAAGACGACCCCCGGCTGACGAAGACCGGAAGAATACTCAGGGCCCACCATCTCGACGAGCTGCCACAGCTGTGGAACGTGTTTATAGGCGACATGTCACTGGTAGGGCCACGTCCGGAAAGAAAATACTTCATCGACAAGATCATGGCAATAGACCCCCGATACGAGCGGCTCTACAGGATACGTCCGGGAGTGACCAGCTATGCTACTCTCCACAACGGATATACCGACACGATGGAGAAGATGCTGCGACGCCTGGAGCTCGACCTCTACTATCTGGACCACATGTCGCTGAGGATGGACACGAAGATACTGCTCAAGACGTTCTGGAGCATCGTCTCGGGAAAGATATTCTGATTAGGAAAGACAAGAAAGTAAGGAATAAAAGAGATGAGACACAAAACAATTATAGCTATCGCCTGCCTGCTCAGCATCACCGGAGCAAGGGCGCAGGACTCGCTGAGAACCCACATCGGCTACAACCTCGCTGCAGAGGCATTCGCCGGTACGGGCGACTACAATGCCTACCAGCTGGTCACCAACAGGCACCATGCAGTAAGCACACGCCCCAACACAGCATATCTGAGAGGGGCTGTCAACATCAGCCACACGCTCGCCAAAGACCTTGTGCTGAAGGCAGAGGTGGATGCTATCGCAACAGTGCATGCCGACCACAAGCTCTATCTCCAGCAATGCTATGCCAACCTGTCGTACAAGTCGTTCTTTCTCGAGGCTGGCAGCAGGGAGCAGCCGCAAGTGGTGCGCGACAACCTGCTCTCCATCGGCTCGTTCGTAAAGGGCACCAATGCCAAGCCAGTCCCACAGATACACATCGGCACCAGGGGCTTCTGGGACATACCCTACACCAAGGGCTGGGTGCAGGCCAACTTCGAAGGAGGCTACGGCAAGATGCTCGACAGCGACTACCGCGAGAAAGCCTTCTACAGAGCGCCCGACGTGAACCCGCTGTATGCCACAGGCGCATATTATCACCAGAAGCATCTGTACTTCAGAACCAAGCCCACAATGCCGTTCTTCGTGCTCGTGGGAATAGAGCACGTAGCATTCTTCGGAGGCACGAGCCATATCTGGGAGGACGGGGTGCTCGTCACGAAGGAGAAAGGGGCGAAGATAAAGGACTTCATGAACGTGATACTGCCCATCGGCGACAGGAACTACTTTGAGCACAATGCACTCGAAGACTGGAGCTACGGCAATCATATCGGCGTGATGACATACCAGTTTGGAGTCAACATCGACAGTCACCACCGGCTGCAGGCCTACTGCGACAATCCTTTCGAAGACGGTTCGGGAGTGAGAAAAGGCAATGGCGGCGACGGACTGTGGGGAATACAATACAGCAACTCATCACCCAAGAGACAATACGTCAGAGGGGCTGTGATAGAGTACTTCCAAAGCACTAACCAGTGCGGCCCGCTGCACTGGGACCCTAATGACTATCCAGAGCCGATAAGAAGTCAGATAACCGACAAGGTGGTGGGCGACGACAACTACTACAATCACTCCTTCTACGACAGCTACTCGCACTACGGCATGACACCCGGTATAGCCCTTATCACCTCACCTATATATAATAAGAACGGCGACACGCGGTTTCTCGACAGCAGGGTGAAAGCCTGGCATGCAGGCATCAACGGCGAGATCACCGACCGCCTGTCGTATCTCGTAAAAGGCTCCTACCGCGAGGGCTGGGGCACATACTGGCAGCCGCTGCCAACGAAGCATCACTCTCTGGACGCAATGATACAGGCGACATACAAAAACGGCCCGTGGGAGATAGCAGGCGCTTTCGCCTTCGACAAAGGAAACATCTACGGCGACTGTTCTACATTCAACTTAAAAATCGGTTATCATGGCAAGATTCTTTAAAATACTGTCTCTGACAGCAATCATACTCCTCACCGCATGCGACGAAGGCAGAGACGCAGGCGACCTGCACGGACAGTGGCGAATGAGCGGATCGGATACGAAATTCATCGGTTTCTCAGGATCGGTCACTATGTTCAGGAGCCTGACGGAAGGAGAAGTGTTCGGCAACTTCCAGCACGTGGGCGACAGTCTCTTCATACAATGCTACTCGATAAAGGAACTGCAGACTGACACCACCATAGTAGAAGAGTCGTATGGATTCAGGCCTTTCAACAATATCCGCCTGAAGATAGAATCCATCGACGATGACAATCTGCTGATCAGCAAGGGAGACCGGAAATGGAGCTTCTATAAGTATTGAAAATCGCAGTGACAGACCATCTTTAGGGATTTTCCCCGACTTGTTTAGGGAAAATCCCTTTATTATGCATCTATTTCTTCGTAATTTTGCAGCGTGAAAAGATAACAGAATGTTGAACAATTAAAAAATATACGATTATGAAGAAGATGATGATGACCCTGATCGCAATGCTGACAATCGCTATCTCAGCAAATGCAATGAGTTATGAGCAGGCCCGCACCGAAGCCTTGTTCCTGACCGACAAGATGGCCTACGA
>DGTJ01000004.1:23386-33415 GCA_002393725.1 Prevotella sp. UBA4339
CTCAACCTCACCGACGAGCAGTATGAGGCCGCCTACGAGATCAACCTCGACTACCTGATGGGAGTGACAGGCCGTTCTGACGTTTTCGGCACATACTGGGAGCGCCGCAACCTCGACCTCAGCTACATCTTGCTCGACTGGCAGTGGAACGCCTACATCGCAGCCACATATTTCTATCGCCCACTCTACTGGGAGGCAGGCTACTGGCACTTCGGCATCTACCGCCGCTACCCGCACCGCGACTACTTCTACTTCGGGCGCCCACACTTCTACGCCACTTATCGCGGTGCTCACGCTTGGCACGCTCACGGGGCACACGGATACTACTACGGACGCAGAGACCACTTCCGCTCTCCCAGCAGATCACACTTCGGTATGCACGACCGCTGGAATCGTGGCGACTTCCGCAATCACCACAACAGCTCTACACGCATGATTGGCGGACGTAACGGCAGAGGTATCGAGCGCAATAACCGCAGCATCGAGCGCAGCAATAGAGCTCTGGAGCGCAGCAACCGCTCGCTGGAGCGCAGCAACAGGGCACTGGAGCGAAGCAACAGGGCACTTGAGCGCAACAACAGAGCTCTTGAGCGCAATAGCCGCAGCATCGAGCGTAACATCGAGCGCAACAATCGCAGCATCGAACGCAACAATCGCAGCATAGAGCGCAATAGCAATGGCTCATTCGGGGGTAACAGAAACTCTGGCTCATTTGGAGAAGGCTCTCGCAGCAGTTCGTCACCCAGCCGCAGCGTATCGCCAACACGCAGCAGCAGAAGCTCCAGCTTCGGAGGTTCACGCAGCGGAGGCTCGTTCGGAGGTTCACGCAGCGGAGGCTCATTCGGTGGAGGCAGTGCTCACGGAGGAGGTAGCTCTCACGGTGGAGGCAGCTCTCACAGTCACGGCACCTTCGGTGGCCACAGATAATACGATAGATAAGACAACGGCTCAGAGCTCGAGTATCCTGACCTCAGCGTTGGTCATCCGCTGAACCTCGTTCATCTGTTTTCCATAATATACTGCCTGGACGGCTTTGTTTATGATGCCATGACCCACGGCCAGCACCTTCTTTCCCGGAAATGTAGTCTTTACATAAGCGATGAATTCGCGAGCCCGGGAAAGGAGGTTTTCTAATGTCTCAATGTCGTCAGGCCACACCTCGCCCTTCAGATCAGGAATATAGCGACCGGTAAAGCTCCCCCAGTCGCGCTCACGCAGCAAAGGTGTCTGCACCACCTCGAGGCAGTGGGGTTCGGCAATGACAGCTGCAGTATCCACAGAGCGCTTCAGGTCGCTGGAGATGACAGCAGAGAAATCCTCTGACGCCAACCGGTCTCTCACCTCCTCAGCCTGATGAATGCCGTTGGCAGTTAGCTGCCCCTGCGTCTGACCTTGCATTATCTGATTGACATTATCGACAGTCTCACCGTGCCTCACTAAGTATAAAATCGTCATATTCACTTTTTTGTGTGCAAAATTACTAAAATATTTGCTGAATTCACCTTATTTTATTAAATTTGCACCGTAAAACCAAAGATAACAACAGAAATGAAGATATTACAGAGTTCCGTTTTCCGCTCCATCTGCGCAATAGCAATCGGCATAATGCTTGTCAAGTATCCCGGTAATACTGTTACTTGGATTACAGTTGCCATCGGCATATTGTTCCTTTTATCCGGTATCATCTCCATAGTGGTATATTTGCATACATTAAGGCAGGCAAACAAACAGGAGTCGCTGCCCGACGGAGCATACCTTACCGATGCAGAAGGAAACCGCATGGCGATAGTAAAGCCCACTTTTCCGATAGTAGGAATAGGCAGCGCCATTCTCGGACTTCTGCTTGCCCTCACTCCGAATGTGTTCAACACAGCCCTGATGTATATCATCGGCTTAATACTCATACTGGGAGCCATCAATCAGTTTATGAACCTGCTCAGTGTACGCAGTTTCGGAAAGATCGGCTTCGGCTTCTGGGTTTCCCCAAGTGTCATCCTGCTGGCAGGAATCTTTGTGATCATCAAGCCCCTTGCCCCTGCAGCTATGGCGATGGTGGTGCTCGGGTGGTGCTCACTACTCTACGGTGTGACAGAGCTTATCAACGCCATAAAGATTCATAACGAGAAGCGCAAATTCGCAAAGGCTCAGGAAATCCCTGTGGCTGAGGAGGTAACAGAAGGCACGGCGGAAAGCGCCACAGAGAGCGCTGAGAGCGCAACAGAGAATACTCCTACTGTCACAGAATCCTAAAGCAGCACGGTCTTATAGAACTGGGCCTTACGTTCTGGTTTCATGGGATAAGCCCTTGAACTGCTGGGCATACGGTAAAGGCGAAGCTCACGATCGCCGAGCGAAAAAGACGCATACTCCCCTACCTTAGGAGGATTGATGGCAAACTGCCGGCAGGCTATCTCGGTAGCCAGCTGACCTGCAGTCACTACTTTCGTGCATTCCGGTAGTCTGCCGAGCATTGCATGAAGGTCGGTCTCTTCAATCACCTCCAGATCCTTGTCAGAAGCCGTTCCTGTGGTGCGGCGAATCCTGGTACATGTATCAAAGAGAGCAATACCCTGCTCTCTAAGGAACGGGATAAGGATATCCAGTCGGAAGGTCTTATTGGCGGCATCCACGAAATGCTCCTTGTCGCCAAAGAAGAGTATACCGAAGATGCGCCACATATCATTGATGAAATTCGGGTAATAGAACTCCATCGACCATCTCTTCTCCGACGGAGGGAAGGTGCCAAGCATCAGCACCCGGGCATTTTCAGGCAGGAAAGGCTCGAAGGGATGAGTCTCAACCTCACTGCAAAGTGTCTGACCCCTTGTGAGGTCCGGGTCACTTCTCATTACGCATCTCCTCCTTGACCTCTTTGGAGAACAGCTCGATGTATGTGCGGAGGATATCGATGCCGCGCTTGTTCTCCCTGCCCCAGGGGATGATAAGGTCAGCGAACTTCTTCGTAGGCTCGATAAACTGCTCGTGCATCGGCTTAACGTCATTCTCATAATGGTCGAGTACCATATCTACGGTACGCCCGCGCTCAACGACATCACGGCGGATGTTTCGGATAAGCCGCACATCGCTGTCGGTATCTACGAATATCTTCAGGTCCATCATGTCGCGCAGCTTCTTGTAATGAAGCGTCATGATGCCCTCAAGTATGATTACAGGCTTAGGTTCAAGATGGACAGTCTCTGGAAGGCGGTTCGACAGTACATACGAATATGTCGGCTGCTCGATAGCCTCACCATTCTTCAGCTTCTTTATATGTTCAGTCAGCAGCTTCCAGTCGAAAGCATCAGGATGGTCAAAGTTTATCTGTTTTCTCTCTTCAGGAGTAAGCTCTGTTGTATCATTATAATAAGAGTCCAGAGGTATCACAGTTGCGCAATGTGGCGGCAGAGCCTTTGATATACGCTTTACTACGGTGGTCTTTCCTGAACCGGAACCACCGGCTATTCCAATGATAATCATATCTGATAGTTATTTCTGTTCCTTGATAAGATAAACTACTGTTGGGAGGTGGTCGCTATAGCCATCGAGCCACACGCCACCGGCATGGGTACGCAAGGTGTTGCCCTTGTACTTACCCTCCTTCTGGAAAAGATAATCACGACGGAATATCTGATGCGAGAAGAGCTTCAGAGTAGAATAGTCCCTCGTCTTGTCCCTGTCAAGCAGACTTGGCGAGAGTATGATCTGGTCGAAGAGGTTCCAGGCACCATTATACATCAGCGTGCCTGTGCCCGAAGCAAGCACATCCCACCAAGGATTGTAGAGGTCGCCATCGCCCACATCACTGATCTTCCTCTTTGCCCCCAGGCACTTGGCCATTGACTTGTCCTGCGGGTCATCGTTCATATCGCCCATTATAAGCAGCTTCACATTAGGATCATCGGCGATAAGCGAGTCTTTCACCACTCTCAGCTGCGACCCGCCTTCTTCACGATAGAAAGATGTAGCTCCACGAGAAGGGAGGTGATTGACAATGATAGTGACATGCTCACCAGCCATCGTACCGCTGACAACGAGGAATCCGCGCGTAGCACGCAGCGAGTCCTGCGGCAGTCTATAGATATAAGGTACGAGCTTAGAGTTACGGACAGAGAAGAGGGCTGGATTATAAAGAAGGGCACAGTCCACACCTCGCTGGTCAGGACCCTCGATATGCACGAACTTGAAATTCCTGGCCTTCAGAGGCTCCTCGTTGCAGAGATCTTCGAGGCACTTGGCGTTTTCCACCTCAGCCACACCGATAGCCGCACATCCCACCTTCGGGAGCTTGTCGGTTCCCATCTCGGAAAGCACTCGTGACATATTGCGGAGTTTATGGCTGTATTTCAGCCCGGTCCACTTGTTGGTACCATCGGGAAGATACTCATAGTCATTGTGTCCTGCATCATGACAGGTGTCGAAAAGATTCTCAAGATTGTAGAAGCCAATTCCATACACGGAATACTTCTTCTGCGCCATAGCGCAATTCATGCCCAAGAGTATCAGGCATGTTAGCAGTAATAATCCAGACTTTTTCATATAAAAAACATTTTATGGGGGCAAAGATACAAATTTTTTTCGAAACTTTTTATCTAGAATCGTTTTTTTTTCGTATCTTTGCCCCATAATTATAATTATCTAAAATAACGCTTATGATGAAAAGGCTAAAACTAATTGCTATTGCCTCCGTCATTGTCTCTCCGCTACTGGCTCAGGAAGTCACAGACTCCACTGTGCAGGCGGCAATCCAAGACGAACAGGCCTTCACTTTCACCGAAGCACAACTGGGCGAAGATGACGACATGTCGCAGAACGTGACCATCATCAACTCCAACAACAATATCTACGCCTCGCAGGTGGGATATCTGTTCAGCCCGGTACGCTTCAGATATCGTGCATTTAATCAGAAGTATAATGAGATCTTCATTAACGGAGCTCCGATGAACGATATGGAGTCAGGACAGTTCCGCTATTCTTTAGTCGGAGGTCTCAACCAGCAGACACGTGGCGTGGAAAACTCACTGCCGTTTGAGGTCAACAACTTCGCGATGTCGGCTATGGGAGGTTCCAACAACTACAACTTCCGCCCGTCGGCAATGACCCAGGGACAGAGAATCACTCTTACAGGTGCCAACCGCAACTATAACGTCAGGGCGATGTACACCTACAATTCGGGCATAAACTCAAAGGGATGGGCCTTCTCTGCCAATCTCACTTACAGATGGGCAAAGAGAGGATACGTTGATGGGACATTCTACAACTCACTCTCCTACTTCCTCGGCGTGGAGAAGATCTTCAACAACCAGCACCGCATATCTCTCGTCACCTGGGGCAACCCCACAGAGCGAGCTTCGCAGGGCGCAGGTACCGACGAAGCCTACTGGCTGGCAAACAACCGCTACTACAACCCATACTGGGGATACCAGAACGGCGAGAAGCGCTCTTCACGTATCGTTACCGACTGGGCTCCTACTGCTCTGTTCACATGGGACTGGCAGATAAGCCCCGCGACAAAACTCACGACGACAGTAAGCGGACGATACTCAACCTATAAGAGCACACGCCTGAACTACAACAACTCCGACAATCCCCAGCCTGACTACTGGAAGAATATGCCATCGAGCTATTTCGACGTATGGGACGAGAACGACAATGCCCACAGAAGCAAGGCAGCCCTCGATGAATTCGAGACGGCACGTGCATTCCTCATGGAGAGCAAGGCCAACCGACAGATAAACTTCGACCAGCTCTACTTCGCCAACAAGCAGGCGAGCATGCAAGGAGCCGATGCAATGTACTACATCGAGGCACGACACAATGATAACCTGAACCTGACAATCTCGTCAGCACTACAAAGGGATATTAACCGCTTCGCAGCATTGAACACCGGCATACACTTAGCTACGAACAAGACCATGCACTACAAGACGATGGAAGATCTGCTCGGAGCACTTTCATTCCACAACATCAATACATACGCTATCGGCAATTATTCCGAAAGTGATCCGCAAGTGCAGTACGATGTACATCATCCTAACGCCTATGTCGGCGTAGGTGACCGTTTCGGCTACGACTACAACATACTCGTAGACAAGGCTAACTGGTGGGCTACATACAAATACGACCGAGGACGACTACACTCCTTCATCAGCGGACGCATCGGAGGCACTCAGATGGCACGCGACGGCAAGATGGAGAACGGTATGGCAGTAGGCAACTCCTGGGGAGAGAGCCGCTCAAGCTTCTTCCTCGACGGTGGAGGTAAGGTAGGCATACATTACAATCTCGGCAAGGGCAACGTTATTACCCTCGGTGCCGGATATGAATGGAAGGCTCCGCAGGCCTCTACAGCATTCGTTTCACCGGAGATCAACAATGACTTTGTCGTCAACCTGAAAAACGAGAAGGTGCTGAGTACAGAAATCGGCTACCAAATACAGACCCCTTGGATGAAAGCCAACATCAACGGATACTACAGTCAGACGAGAGACGAGACAGAGTGGCAACAATTCTACTACGACGACATCAACTCGTTCTCGTATGTCTCGATGACTGGCATCAACAAAGTCTATTACGGTGTTGAATGGGGTATTAACTTCAAGATCACCAACGAATTCAATATCAAGACCATCGGTACCGTCAGTGAGGCAAAGAACACCAATGATGCCAACGTATGGTACATGAGTTCTACTACCGGCACATACAATGATGCCAACGAGCACAAGGAGGAGACAGTAAGAAACAAGAACATGCGTACAAGCGGCACCCCGCTTACTGCTGCAAGCCTTATCTTCAGCTATCACAAATGGGGATGGTTTATCGACCTGAACTGCAACTGGTACGACCGTATCTACCTCTCCTACTCGCCTTCGCAGCGATATGACTCATCACTGCGCAGCCGTCAGGAAGCTGGTGAGACAGTATTCGACAACGACGGAAACATACTGGATGAAGCTCTGGCCCAGCAGAAGGGCAAAGGAGGATTCATGCTCGACGCCTCTATCGGACGCAGCCTGCGCTTAAGGCACGGACGCCAGCTCAGCATAAACCTCTCGATCACCAACTTGCTTAACAACCAGAATATCGTGACAGGCGGCTATGAGCAGAGCCGCAGCGACTACACATCAAGCGGAAACGTACGCGCCTACCGCTTCTCGATGAACCCGAAGAAATTCTACGCCTACGGTATTAACGGAATGTTAAACATCGCCTATAAGTTCTAATTGAGAATTGACAACTGAAAAAAGAAAAGTATGATTAACTATATATATAATAATGTAAGAAAGACTATAAGGCTGGGATTCATATATCTGGCTACCGTCTCCTTGCTTCTGGCCTCCTGTATGGACAACGATTGGGACATCCCAAGTACCGACGGCAGCGAGTTTGGTAATCAGTCGGTCACAGAAACCAACGTAGTGAGCATCGAACAGCTGAAGCAGAAATACGCCACCGTAATATATAACGGCAGTTATGTACAGTTCACCGAGCCTACACAAATCAAAGGCGTGGTGACCGGCAACGACATACAAGGCAACCTCTACAGCGAGGTAGCAATAGAAGACGGGACAGGATCTATGATCATCTGTATTTCCCAAGGAGGACTCTTCGGACAGATGCAGGTGGGGCGTGAGATACTCGTAGAGCTGAACGGTCTATATATCGGCTCCTACGGCCAGCAGCCAGAGATTGGCACACCATATACCAACAGCAACGGACGCACCTACGTCAGCCGCATGTCACGCACAGTGTGGCAGCAGCACTACAAGCTGCTGGGAATGAAAGACGTCAGCCCCGTAGAATTCGACAAGACGAAGCTCGGCAATGCCGACTATATGAAAGAGAACTGCGGACGCCTGATGACTATCCGAGGAGTAAAGTTCCAGGGAGCCAACGGCAAAAGGGTGTATGCAGACGACAATTCCAAAGATGCCGCCAACTGCGTGAACCGCTCACTGCAGGGCATCTCCTCCAACCAGCTTGTGGTTCGCACCAGCACTTACGCTGACTTTGCCAAGATGCCGCTGCCTCAGGGAGAGGTTGACATCACTGGCATCTTCACACGATATAACAACACATGGCAGATTCTCATCCGACAGGTGAGCGATGTGGTTGAGAAGTAATAATTAACATTAACAAATGAACTAATAACAAGAATTATGAATACATATATTTTCGACAGACTGAAAAAGGCTATTAGGCTGGGGGCTATATCTTTCCTCCTCCCTCTTTCCTCTCTCCTCACCTCATGCGAGGATGTGCCAATGCCCTTTAACAATCCTGAGCTCCCGCCAGAGCCGGATGTAGTGGTCATTGATCCTGTTGGTGACGGTACGAAGGAGAATCCGTTCAACGTGGCTGGAGTGCTCGCATACATGAGCACTATGGAGGCTGACGTGGAGTCTACAAAGGATATTTACGTCACAGGAGTAGTAACGTCAGTAACGGAATCCTTCTCCACTCAGTATGGCAACGCAACGTTCGTGATATCAGATACTGATGAAGGTACGAACAAGTTTACTTTCTATCGCGGACTATATCTCGGCAACAAGAAGTACACCAATGAGAACGACGTGAACATCAAGGAGGATGACGTAGTTGTAATATGCGGTAAGGTGGTTAACTTCAGGGGTAACACGCCTGAGACTGCATCAGGCTCCTACCTATACTCACTCAACGGCAAGACCGTAGAGCCAGATCCCGAACCCACAAGCGCAGAAGCCAAGGGTACTGGTACTCAGGCTGATCCATACAACGTGGCTGGAGTACTCAAGCTCATTTCCGGGCTCGGCGCTGACGTCAACTCCTCTAGCGAAGTCTACGTAAAGGGTGTAGTAAAGGAAATAACAGAGCAGTTTGGAACACAGTTCGGCAATGCTACATTCAAGATGGTAGACAAGGGCTATGATGCCGTCTTCACAGCATATCGCGTACTGTATCTCGGTAATGTTAAATACACTGATGGCGACCAGATCAAGGAAGGTGATGAGGTTATCGTATGCGGAAAGGTGGTTAACTTCAGGGGCAACACACCTGAGACTGTGCAAGGCTCCGCATACCTCTACTCACTCAACGGCAAGACTGGCGGCTCTGGTGGCGGTGGCGGTAACACTTCCAATGTCGGCACCATCGACAACCCGAAGAGCTGTACTGAGGCACTGACCATCATCAAAGCACTTGAAGACGGTGCGACGACAGACGAAGCATATTATGTAAAAGGCAAGATCACCAAGATTATAACCGCAGAGGACAAGATAGCCCAGTACAAGAATATCGACTACTGGATTTCTGACGGCACAAGCGAGATAGAAGTATTCAGGGGCAGGAACATCGACAACACCGACTTCACAGGTCCTGGACAGATTAACGTTGGCGACGAGGTCGTAGTATTAGGAAAGCTGCAGAAGTTTGTCAAGAATGACAATATGATCCCAGAGATGGCTCAAGGCAACTATATCGTCAAGCTGACAAAAGCAGGCAATAGTGGCGGCAACGAAGGTGGTGATGCGGATGCAGGAGCCTCAGCAGCGAAGCCGTTTACTCCAGCACAGGCTAATGCATTTGTCAAGACTCTCGAGGCAGACAAGAACACAGAGAAGGACTACTACATCAAGGGTAAGATTATAGAAATCACCGGCAAGAACCAGTTCTCTACACAATATGGAAACTGTACTTTCTATATCTCTGACGACGGTTCAGACAAGGACGACAAGTTCTATGTGTTCCGCACCCTGTATATTGGCAACGTGAAGTATGCCGACGACTCTTGGGAGAAGCCAAAGGCAGGCGACGAGGTAATAATCTGCGGAAAACTCGTCAACTATAAGGGCAACACCCCAGAGACCGCTGCCAACAACAGTTACATCTACTCTCTCAACGGTAAGACCAAATGACAGAGAAATCCTCGGGGATCCTGCTTAAACCAAAAAATATCGCAAAAAGTTTGCAAGATTCGAAAAATCTTCGTACCTTTGCAGCCCAAAAGTGAGAATTTTATTTTTAAACATTAATATATAAACTCAAAATGAAAAA
>DGTJ01000037.1:0-178 GCA_002393725.1 Prevotella sp. UBA4339
TGATGTTCTGGAAGCGATACCTCTACATCCTGCTGGGCTGCTTCGTGGTGGCGGCTCCCATCGGCTACCTGCTGGGCCAGCATTGGCTCGAAGGCTTCGCCGTCCGTACCTCCGTATCGCCTTTGCTCTTCTTGGTGTCCTTCCTACTCATCACGCTGATCACCATGCTGACCGTGAC
>DGTJ01000037.1:286-2983 GCA_002393725.1 Prevotella sp. UBA4339
CCCATCAACAGTATCAAAACAGAGTAATATGAAAAGTTATTTCAGATTCCTTTCGCGCAATAAGCTATATACCTTCATCAATTTAGCAGGGCTGGTAGTGTCGCTGATGTTCATCATCCTGATGGGCGACTACACGTGGCGCCAATACAGCATCGACTCGTGGCACAAGAATGCCGACCGCATCTGCCTGACAGGTAGTGGCGAGGACTTCTTTATGTGGCCGCAGGCTGCACAAGAGATTAATGCAATGTGCCCGGAAATAGAACAGACCTGTTGCGTGATGAGTCAGAACGGACGGATAAAATATGGTCAGCAAGAGGTGAAGGAAGGAGATAAGGAGAATGGCATCATTATGCTGGCCGACTCGACATTCTTCAACTTCTTCGATTTTGAATTAACGAAGGGAGACAAACGGACAGTTCTCAATGCGCCAGACAAGTGCGTTATCACAGAAAGACTGGCTCGGCGTCTCTTTGGTGAGAAGGATCCCATCGGCGAATCGTTGCAGATTGTTGGCAAGCGCTCGGTCTTCATGAACAACGAAGATCCGTACGACTCGACGCTGGTCTATACCATCAGTGGCATCATGAAGGATTTCGACCGTACGGTGCTGCCCAATGAGACGCAAATCATTGCCAACATGGAGCGTTTCCCTCAGGTGATGGGCTATACGCTTAGGCCTCAATCTTTCGCCTATGGTGGAACAGGAGCCTGCAAAGCATTCCTCATGCTGCGACCAGGCGCGACACTTGCTGCCAAGAAAAAAGTGATAGAAGCCTTTTTGGCCAAGAACTATATGTGGGCGCACATGGACAATCAAGAGTTCTTTGCAACACCACTGACAGACATTATGTTTGCACCGCAAAACAACGGTGCAGGCATGCAGAAAGGTGACAAGACACGACTCCATATCCTTTTGGCCGCCGTGCTGGCCATCCTATTCTTCGCTGTCAGTAACTATATCAACCTGACCGTCGCCAATACAGGCTTCCGCGCCAAGGAGATGGCTACGCGCAAACTCTTTGGCAGTAGCGGGCGCAGGATATCCCTGAAACTGATAGCAGAATCGACGCTAATGATAACCGTGGCTTTCATCTTGGGTTTTGCTTTGGCGTTCTGTTTCCAGGATGATGCAGCAGAGTTGTTCAAGGGGAAGATTGCGCTGCTCAACGACATCAATCTCGGCACGGTGAGCGTCTGTCTTGGTTTCATCCTGCTTGTAGGCATCATCTCAGGCATCATGCCCTCGTATCAGATTTCCCGTTTCCAACCCATCGACATCGTGAAGGGCACGTTCCGCTATCGCTCCAAGATGGTGCTGGGCAAGGTGTTCATCATCCTGCAGAACGTCGTCACCATCACGATGCTGACTTCTGCCCTTGTCATCTGGTTACAACTACATCACCTTATTCATGCACCATTAGGATTCAATACGGAACGACTCTATTATGTGAATACACCTGATGGTAAAAGCCAGACCGTCAGGAGCCAGTTGGAGAAGATGCCTTTCATAGAGCGAATCGGTGAGTATAGTGGAACGACCTTTGTCACCTACAACAGTAGCATAAGAAGTATTACGAACGGCGACAAACTGACGAGCCTGTTCCTGACCGATCTGGACTCAACGGCCTTCAGCCTCTATGGGCTGGACATCCTCAAAGACTATGGCAACACCAGCAATGGCTACTATTTGAATGAGGATGCCAAGCGTAGGTTGGAGTTGTCGGATGATGACCGCGAGATGGTTTGGGGCAAAGACGAGACGGCACCTATCAGCGGTATTATTAAGGATTTTCATCGCATCAACGTGCTACACGAAACAGAACCTTTCGCCATTCGTCTGCAGGAGCATGTGGAAAACCCAAACTTCCTCGTCAAGACAAATGGAGATAAGCAGGCAAAGACCGCTTTCGACGAAATGCTGAGAGGACTGGGTGTCTCTGAAGAAGAATTGGTTTGGTATGTCAGCAGTTTGGAAGAGGGTATCGCCGAAACTTTCGAGGAGCAGCAGAACACGCTGAAGATCATCTCGCTCTTCACCCTCATTGCCATCGTCATCTCCGTGCTGGGCTACGTGGGGTTGTCGCTCTTCTTCATCCGCCAACGGCAGAAGGAGATTGCCATCCGCAAGGTGATGGGCTCGACATCGGGCGAGGTGCTGCTGCTGATGCTTCGCACGTTCTCGATTCCTATGCTGATTTCGTTTGTCATCGCCGTGCCTGTTTCCTATTATATCATGAGCGACTGGCTCACCAACTTCTCTTATCGCATCGCGCTCAGGCCCTGGATATTCGCTGTTGCCGGGTTTACCTGCTTCATCATCTCCCTGCTCACCGTTGTCATCCAGAGCTGGCGCGCTGCTTCTGAGAATCCCGTGAACAATATCAAGACAGAATAATAACAATTAAAAACGCATATTATGATTAAACTTGAAAACATTCAGAAGGTGTTCCGCACAGAAGAGGTGGAGACCGTTGCACTGGGCGGTGTATCGCTCGAAGTGAACAAAGGAGAGTTCGTGGCCATCATGGGGCCGTCGGGTTGTGGCAAGTCCACTTTATTAAACATCTTGGGCCTGCTCGATAACCCTACCAGCGGCCGATACTGGCTCGACGGACAGGAGGTTGGCACGCTGAAGGAGAGCCAGCGCACGGCAGTGCGCAAGGGGCAGATTGGCTTCGTGTTCCAGAGCTTCAA
>DGTJ01000036.1:0-13919 GCA_002393725.1 Prevotella sp. UBA4339
ACCCGCGACATGGGCATGAAACTCCGCGAGAAGCTGTTACCACTCATCAAGGAGAACGACAAGGTTGTTCTTGATTTCACTGGTGTGAATGTTGTTTCCAACAGTTTTGCTGATGAGTGTATCGCCAAACTGCTTTTGGATATGCCGCTAAGCGAACTCAAGCAGCACACCACCTTCCGTGGGCTCAATCCTATGGCTGAGCGTAGCGTGCTCGTGGCCCTCCAGCGAAGATACAAGGTGCTGAAAACAAGCTGATTCATGATTTGGGAATCAGTATTGGAGTGTGTTTTCAGATTAACGGATGGTAGAAAATGAACACATTCAGAAACATGAAATTATTTATCTTAGCTCAAATACTTTTCCTTACCAGATTGGTGGGATTTGCCCAGCAAGTGATGTTGGTAGACAGCATAACCAAGAATCCCGTTAGTTATGCTACTGTCTATGATGCTAATGGAGCTGTAATAGGACGCTCAGACATGGGAGGATATATCAGCCTTCAGAAAGGCTATGAATATCATATTTCTCATATAGGCTATGAGCGCAAGAGCCTTGTTTACAATGAGGACAACATTATATTCCTGTCCCCATCATCTTACATAATATCAGAAATCACTGCCACCGCGAAAAGAAAGAAATACTATCACTGTAAAGTGTATTTCAGGAGCATAGAGCATGTGGATTCATGCCTGAAATATTATATGGACGGAATAAGGGAATTCTATATCGACACCAAAAGCAGGAAGGTGCATTGCGGTAATGTCGTAACGAATTACTTTATGTCAAAGAGACAGGACATTGCACAGAAGAAACGAAGCATGATGATTGGCGACAGATACATGGCTCTTCCGTTTCTTGACAAATACACTTTATATGAGGAGACCATGCGTGACAAAAAGAGAAATATCAAGGCGGGTGTTGTCTATGCGGATACTGTATCAATAGGTAGTTGCAAGATGCTTCCAGAGAAAAACGAGATGCTTTTCTCTATAGATGCCTTGTGGCCCAAGAACATGCTTGTGACCAATCTATTCGGGTACACACAAGTATTATCGAAACACAACAAGACTGAACTTTATCGCAATGATAATGCCCCTTCCGTTTTCGACTTAAAATCATCCAACAGTTACCGGCATCTGACACTGACCCATAAGAAAGAAAGTCTTGTACGAGACATTGATGTTGAAGATGTATTCTACGTGGTCGAATATGAATATACAGATACGAGGAAATCATCTTCGTCAGAATTGTTGCAGGAAGATTATAAGAAGTATTCCGTGATGTTTCCAATCGCCGAAAGAATAAGGGAACAGTTGGTTCGGGAAGAATAGGGAAAGGAAAAGATGAGGCATAATAAAATATAAAAGATGAGGGTGATGTTACTGTAATTCGGGAAAAACTCGTACCTTTGTGAATGTGAATTCATAAATCAGCGCAACATGGACGATAACTTTGCCATACAACTCTTTGAGGGCAAGAAAGTACGCTTCGTCTGGGACGAAGAAAAAGAAAAGTACTATTTCGCAGTAGTGGATATAGTGCAAGTGCTAACCGAAAGTGCCGATGCAACGGCATATTGGCGAAAACTTAAACAGCGACTCAAAGCAGAAGGAAATGAAACCGTGACAAATTGTCACGCTTTGAAATTATCATGAGAGTCCTGAGGGCATTATTCCTTTTCTTCATAGTCTGTGCATTACAAGCGAATGCGCAGACGGAGCAGAACGGCAAGGGCATTATTGCGGGGGATGATGCTTCCTTACCGACTATGGAATTTGACAATCATCTGATGTCAGACTCGGCGAATCTCTTCATAGGTACTATGAGTCCGAAATATCAGTTGATGCCCACGGATAGGACATTGCCAAATACAGGACGTATAGTACAATATGCGCCAATGGGTGGAAAGTCCTTTAGCCTATGGCGTGGAGGCGCACTTGGCGTCAATACTGCAACAGCGCAGATGCCTGGACTGATGGATTTTCAGACAGGCTCACTCACGCTACATCAGGATTTTGGAAGACTGCATCTAACAGCATCTGCGACCGCAAACAAGTATTGGATGCCCATGCAGCGCCAACTCATCACACAATATGGCTTTGGCGGCACTGTAGGCTATGATGTCAGCAGGACTGTCTCACTCCATGCCTTCGGCTATTATTATGCAAGCAACCCCATAGTCGCACCTGCTTTCAGTCCATACGTGAACACCACTACTTATGGCGGCTATGCCGACATCCGCTTCAACGACCGTTTCGGCTCGAATGTCGGTGTCCGACGCTATGTGAATCCCATATCTGGCCGCTGGACTACAGAACCTATCGTCACGCCCTATTTCCGCATCGGCAAGCGGATGAAACTGGAACTGCCCATCGGCAATCTGCTGAAAACAGCCATTTGGGGCGACCAAGCTAATCCTCTCCGTTTCCAGCCCAGACCCATGCCAACACCGCAACCAAGGAAATAATAGCATTAAGACAGAATGATGAACTTAACGAAAAACGGGGCTTTTCATCTAATAATTTATAAAAGGTGATGGCGGAACGAACAATTCTTACCAAAAAGCCGTATATTTGCATTCGTTATACTAATTGACAGCAATTATGACAGAGATTCACAAACAATACAGACAGGCTCTGACTCCAAGGGAACTATACACTGGGCGCATCACGGTGCTGACGGAGGAAATACGGCAGCTGAACAAGTACAACCGACTGGTGGTAGTGCTGGAGTTGTCGGCCATTGCCTTGGCTGTGGGCTGTGTCGTGACTTACACGATGTGGAGCAATGTGGCGGCACTGGTGGTGGCGGTATTGCTCATAGCTACTTATGTGGCGATACGCTGGCGAGACAGCAGGAACAGCCGGATGTCGGAAGAGAAGGAGAGTCTGCGCAGCGTCTATCAGAAAGAACTGAACTATCTCGACGGCGACTTCTCCGGCTTTGCATCGGGTGAGCAATACGTCAACTCCCACCATGCGTTCACGCTCGACCTTGATATCTTCGGGCCGCAGTCGCTCTTTCACCGTATCAATCGTACCGTCACTACTGGCGGTAGCGATTTTCTGGCGAGGGAGCTGGCTGAGACGCGGGTGCGGACGATTGACGAAATAGAGGCGCGACGCGAGGCCATCCGCGAACTTTCGGAAAGGGAGCCGCTGCGGACGGCATTCATGGCGCAAGGTCGTGGACGGCAGATTGATACTACTGATATTCTTGAAGCCTTGCATGAGGTGCAGCAGATGCAGGTCATTCCCGCTGACGCGCCTACCCGTAGCCTTTCTCGCCTTGCTGCCCATCGGCTCACTCATATTGCAGCCGTCGGTAGCATCATCGTGTTCTACGGACTGCTGGCCGGAGCCATCTTTGGCCCGCTGTCTGGTGCATTCCCCATGCTCTGGGTACTGTTCCAAATCCTGACGGTCTATCTGCTTTTCGGTCGTACGCTGAAACGTATCAATCAGAGTATCAACATCATTCTGCCGCGACTGAGCATCTACGTCAACATGATTATGCTGATTGTGACCGCCGACCTGAAGAGCCGCGAGGGGCGCAACATCATCCGTCAGTTGTCGGCCGACAAGCAGGATGCCCTCAAGTCCTTCCGCCTGCTGAAGGACATCATCAACGCCCTCGACCAGCGCAACGAGATTTGGGTGCCCATCTCCAACGCCCTCTATCTGGCCGACTATTTCATCGTGCGCCGTTTCCTGCTTTGGCAAGACCACTATATGGAGCATATCGATGAGTGGATAGCTGCCGTGAGCCATTTCGATGCGCTGGTGTCGATGGCCACGTTCCGCTACAACGAGCCTGCGGCCACCGATGCCGAACTGATGGATGCCGACGAGGTGGTCTATGAGGCGCACGGGCTCTATCATCCGTTCCTCGGCGCGAAGGCCGTGCGCAATGACTTTACCATCGCCGACCGCCACTATTACATCATCACCGGCGCTAACATGGCGGGCAAGAGCACCTTCCTCCGCTCTATCGGCATCAACTACGTGCTGGCCTGTTGCGGTATGCCCGTCTTTGCCGACAGCCTGCGCGTCTCGCTCTTCTCGCTGTTCAGCAGCATGCGCACTACCGACGACCTGGCCCACGGCATCAGCTATTTCAATGCCGAACTGCTCCGTCTGCAACAGCTCATCGAGACCTGCCGGCAGAACCGCCGCACGCTCATCATCCTCGACGAGATACTGAAAGGCACCAACTCGCTCGACAAGCTCAACGGCTTGCGCCTGTTCCTCCAGTCCGTCACTTCACTCCCCATCACAGGCATCATCGCCACCCACGACCTGGAACTGTCGAAGATGCAGGAGGAATATCCCGCCCGCTTCCACAACTACTGCTTCGAAATCCAACTCTCCGACGAAATCACCTACACCTATCGTCTCTCTGAGGGTGTGGCCCGCAATCAGAACGCTACCTATCTGCTGAAAAACATCCTCAAGACAGCATTAAGATGAAACGTGAAAGGGTATTCAGCCAAAATTCCTTTCCGACGTCACCTTTTGTTATCTTGAACTGTTAAATTTGAGTGTACTCAAAAACAAGGAAAGAAAAGTTGATTCTCACCACTTTTTCCTTCAAAAAGTTTGGCTATTCCAAATAAAAGTGGTATCTTTGCACATAATATATGGTGTGTAAAATGCGATTTCGCCAAATTAAGCATAATATATGATGCAGAATAAATACATTTTTGACCCCTATCCTCTACAGGTAACCATGCAGCGGTTAGCTGAGAATCTGAAAGCAAGACGCCTGGAGAAGAAACTCTCTACGAAAAGCTTATCAGAAATGAGTGGCGTGCCAGCCTCAAGCATTCAGCGCTTTGAACTGAAGCACTCCATCTCTTTGGAGTCATACGTCAAGTTGGCTAAGGCTTTAGGCTACTCGGAAGAAATCATGCAACTATTGTCAGAACCGAAATACGATACGATGGAAGAGTTGTTGGAAATCAATAAGAACCGTACAAGAAAGCGAGGCGTATGATGAAGGATGTACATGCTGTCAGCGTGATGTATCATGGACGGAAAGTAGGAACGTTGTCTATGGGCAACAGGTCGAATTGTCAGTTCGAGTATGACAAGGACTGGCTTACGGACGGTTTTTCCATCTCTCCATTAAAATTACCTCTGAAAGCAGGGCTGTTCACTGCCGACTATCAGCCTTTCAATGGCAATTTCGGTGTATTTGAAGATAGTCTGCCAGGGGGCTATGGCGAATACCTGTTGCGTAAGGTTTTGAAGAAATCGGGGATTGACCCTCAAACACTTAACCCTGTTCAATGGCTGAGTATTATCGGCAGTTCCGGGATGGGTGCTCTTTGTTATGTACCTGAAACAAAACTACAGCAAGAAGACTCTTCGCTTTCGCTCGACGAAATGCAGGAATTTGCCCTCAATGTGCTTTCGGAAAAGACAGATGAGCATGCTGACGAACTTTATTTCAAAAGTGGTAACTCAGGAGGAGTACGTCCAAAAGCTATTGTCACGGACACGGATGGACACTGGCTGGTAAAGTTCCGCCATACTTACGATCCCAAGAATATGGGAGAGATGGAGTATGATTATAATAAGGTTGCAAAGCAATGTGGAATTGATGTGCCTGAGTTCAAACTTATGGACGGCAAATACTTTGCCGTGAAGCGATTCGATATTGAGAATAATGTTCGATTGCATGTGCTAACCGCCAGTGCTCTTCTGAACGAGCCAATATCTCCACCAAAGATGGATTACCATAGCCTGCTGCAATTAACGGGCTATCTGACACAGTCGCCAAAGGCCGTAGAACAGCAGTTCCGTCGTATGACCTTCAATGTCTATGCTCATAATATGGATGACCATGCACGTAATTTTAGTTTTATCTGTCGAGAGGGCACATGGTCTCTGGCTCCGGCATACGACTTGACCAATGATGATACTCTTGGCGAACATGCCACAACCATCAATTTCAAAGGACTTCCTACAGACGAAGACCTGATAACTGTCGGTACGAATATCCGCATCTCCCGTGCCCGTTGCTTGCAAATTATGGAGGAAGTTAGGGAAGGGACAAAAGAATTGAGCAAATATTTTATAACCAAATAAAACACCAGCGAGACAAACAACTTGCTATTGTTTGTCTCGCTGGCATGAAGTTGATTAGTTTGCACCCAAATTTTGCAATTTATCAAGAAAAAAATGAAGAAAAAAAGAAAATAGTTGGCTTTTCCGTAAAAAAATGATGGGTCTGAAGTGTCTTATATATAGACATGCCTCAAAAATGGGGCACGAATATGAATAGACTGATATGCTTGATAAGAGAATACTTGAAAATTGCGATTCAGCTAGTGCCAACCAAGCTCGCTTGGGGTTGGCCGAGCGAAAGCAATTTATCGAACAGCTTTTCCGCCGGAACTACAGCGAGATGATACGTCTGGCCAGAGTCTTGTTGGCTGGTGACGGCGAAGCCGAGGATGTAGTGCAGGACATCTTTCTGCGTGTTGCCAACAGTGACATTCCGCCCAAGAACGATTCCTATCTGCTTATTGCCGTGCGCAATGCATGCCTGAACAGAATAAGGCAAATGCAACTGCACGAACGGGTGAAGAACCTATTGCCTATAGAAGACGATTCCGACCTGCAGCCCATTGACAGACAATTGGAGCAGCTGGAAGATATCTCGGTCTTCGTGGACGAGCAGCTGGAGGAGCCTCATCGCAGCATCTTCCATCTCCGTTTCGACGATGACCTGACAATCGCAGAGATTGCCCGTCGTCTCGGTCTGAATCCGAATACCACCTACAAGTATCTCGCCCAAAGCATTCAGAAAATCAGAAATCACTTCAATCATTAAAAGGTTTATAGCAATGGAAACGACAAGTGAAAACATTCGCCAACTACTGGAAATGCTCGACAACCCCGATGCATACACCGAGCAGGAAATCCAGGACATCATCAATCGTGATGAAGATACCCGTGAGACCTACCGCCTGATGGTAGCAGCCAAGCGCAGCAGTCGCCAGCGTCAGGCAGACAAACCTATCGATGTGGATGCTGCATGGCAGAAACTTAATCAAAAAGTCCATCCCAAACAGCATAGTTTTGGCTGGATGAAGATAGCAGCCTCTTTCGTCGGAATCATGCTCGTGTCTGGTATTGCCTTTGCTGCCATTCAGATAGTCAGATACGCTCAGCAGCATACACCCAGGACAGAAGAGGTTATCAACACTACAAAGCCCGCAAGCACCACTACTTCCGATACGCTCCACACTGACACCACCGCAGTATCACAGCCCATCATCTACGACAACATCCCACTGGAAAAGATGCTGTCGGAGATATCCGCCCATTACGATGCCAAGGTCACGTTTGTCAATGACGAAGCCCGTGGACTCCGCTTCCGCTTTGTGTGGGACCCGCAGAAAGGCATCGGTCAAGTGGTCAGCGACCTCAACCAGTTCGAGCGTCTGACAGTCACACTGAAGGACGATGTCATCACCGTAGAATAGTCAGCCGCCATGAACAGATATATGACTCTCATTATTGCCCTGCTGCTGACTGTCAGCACACAGGCTCAAAGGCTACGGGTAGGCGAGCAAAGCTCGGGAATGAAACGAATATCGCACGAATACAACAACGTATCCCTCTCTGATGCGCTGAGGCAACTCGCAGAGCAACAGACGGGCTACACCATCTACTTTCTCTACAACGAACTGGAGGACTTCCGTATCACCACTAATGTCAAGAACAAACATCTGCCTGAAGCCATTCAGCAGATGATAGGCTTTTATCCCATCCGCGTCACTACGAGCACCGATGAGGACGGACGTAAGATTTTCGTGGAGTGTACCCACAAGACCGACCGCCGCCTGACAGGCACCATCATCGACGAGCAAGGCCAGCCCATTGCATACGCCAACGTGGCAATCCTCAACCCTGCCGACTCAACGCTGCTTAGCGGCGGTGTCAGCAACGAGAGCGGCTACTTCGCCATTCCATACGAGCACCCCATCGTCCTCGCCCGCATTTCCTACGTCGGTTACAAGACCATCTACAAGATTTGTGAACAGCCTGAAGTGGGAATCGTACGATTACAAATGGATAATATTAGACTGAAAACCGTAAAAGTCACTGGCAATGCCATCCAAAACACATCGTCAGGCTATAAGGTGAATTTCAAAGCCCTGCAATATGCTAAAGACCGCATGCTGACAGATGTTCTGCCTTTTTTGCCTGGCATCAGCATTGATGATGAAAAGATCACAATTATGGGATACAGCATAACGGGTTACTATATTGATGGTAACAGAATGACCGACCCTGCTGTATTGAAATCCCTGCCATCTGACCGTATAGAGTCTGTTGAAGTGGATTACATGGCTGGTGCAGATGAATCTGGTTCTGCAGTGGGTGGTATCATCCGCATTACAACCCGACGTGAATTTAATGGAGGATTTAGCGGGGATATAAAGGGTACTATTACCTTGCAACCCAAGAACGGTATCAGCAACAAAACAATTTCCAACACCCTGTCTGCAAGCATTGGCAAACTGTATTTGTTCAACAGTATCAGCCTGGACCATAATACACCAGTGATACACGAAATGGAAACATATACGGCAAATGACAACAACGAAAGTAACTACACGACAGACAGAAATGGGAAATGGAAACGCTCATTCCTAAACGAGTATCTTGGACTGAGTTGTGAAATCAGTGCAACCCAGCAACTAAAGGGGTCTGTATGGTATTCTTTTACCGACCAAGACATCTCAGACGATGCTGTGACGAGACAAGGGAAAGAAATGCACACTTCCATGCGGAATAATCCTACCCGAAGACATACCATACAAGGAGTGGCAGGCTATGTCTGGAAACCGAAACCAGGACATCAACTCGATTTTATGATCGACTATCTGTATCGGAATCAGCATGACCGCCAGCATACTGTTATCGACTGCTTACAGCCCACAAGCACCTCGCAAGTCCAAAATACCAGAATGTTGCGGGTGCAACCAAAATGGCAGCAACCCTTGGGCAAATCGCTCATGCTGACGACAGGTCTTGACTACCAGCAGACCATTTACGATAACGACCTGAACCAGCAGACCAGGATGACGAGCCATGTGCCAGCCGCCTTCGCCCGAATACAAGGACGCTCCAACGTCATCCAGTATGAGGTTGGTCTGCGAGTACAGCATACGAATATGCAGGTTGACGTGGCAGATGTGAGGAACGAACACAACGTTTTCGGCATCTATCCCACCCTAAACCTGATGTGGATGATAAATCCCAAGCGTCAGCACATGCTAAACCTGATGTATAAACACAGCATGGAAGACTTGCCTTATAGTGTCATTAGCACCTATCGTTACCATACTTCACCTTACAGTTACGAAACGGGAAACCCTGAACTTAAATCACCAAAAGGGCACCAATTGATGCTGATGGCCAAACTTTGGGGCAAATGGACGTTGATGGGAGGACTGATGAGGGCAAATGACGAAATATACTTTGTCCGCGAGCAGTCACCGGAGTCACCGTCTGTGATGCAAACGAAGCCATACAACTGTGCATACGTTGAAGGGCTTATGCTGGGCATGGAATATCTGTTGCAGGTTGGCAACGTCTGGACAAGTAAGCCGAGAATACAGTTGAGGAAGATGGCTGGTGAGGTGCTTGGCGCACACTATAGTAATTCTGCCTCGCTCACATTCGATTGGAATAACGACTTCCGATTCACTCCTACATTCTCTGGCGGGCTGACGTTCCATTATGAACCGACAGCACATTTTCTCGACCATACATTAGAACGTGTTTACCATGTCAAACTCAATATGACAAAGAGCCTCTGCCGTGACCGTCTGCTTATTGGCCTTAGAACTATGCCTGTCGTCAAGAACCGTAGAAGCATCACGGATAATTCTTCAGTCAGGATGACTTACCATAACCAGACTAAAGAGCAGTACTTGGAATTGTCCGTTACTTGGCGATTCAAAGGAGGCAAGCATCTCAAAGAGCAGTCAACAGCCAACAGCCTTCAGAACTATAGGCAATTTGAGAAAGAGCAATAATATTCTCTCTTGTTCCGATAGGCAGCCGTTGGCCTCATGCCGAAGCCGCCTATTCTCAGTTTAAGAATATTTAACGCCCGACGATGCAAGATTTACTGACTTTCATTGTTTAATCAAGTAGAACAATAACATCAATAAAATAACGAAAATGAAAACAATGAAGATTTGGAGAATCGCCTTTGCGATGCTTGCTGCTTTCTTCCTTGCCTCTTGCAGTCTCGATGATGAAAACTACAGCGACAAGGACATTACCAATGAGATTAATATGATCGTTTCCGCTGAACCGGGCGTGATGTATGACCTCTTCGACAGCATGCGAGAGCATCCCATCGAGTGCATGCATGTAATGACAGACGACGAGCCGGGACGATGGCAGAACCTGCACTTCAGCGACATCAAAGGTTTCACCTATGAAAGAGGTCATGAGTACGAGCTGCGTGTGAAGCGCACTATTCTGGCCAATCCTCCCCAGGATGCCAGCGACCGCACCTACGAACTGGTGCGCATCCTCGCCGACAGGAAAGTGGAGGATGTGGCAGAGCCTGTGGAGGAAAGACAATATCGGTGAGGAAGATAATACGGTTTGCAGGAAAGGATATGCCTTGCGGCTGGGGAAAAGATACGTGCAAACAGGGGAAAAGGTACTGGGAAACAGGGAGAGAGGTATAGGATTGCTCGTCGCTGCCGCCCGTCCGCATATATGCGGGCGGGCGCCCTTATATCTGGGAGCACACGCCCTTTTATATTGGAGCGGGCGGCAGAATCCGATTTTTATTCCTTAGCCATAATAAAATATAAAAGATGAGGGCGATGTTACTGTAACTCGGGAAAAACTCGTACCTTTGTACCTGTGAATTTTAATCGAAACAGAATATGAAACAGCAATATGCAGTCATTGTGCTCCTTGCACTGATATTGGCGTCAAGCCTGACGAGCCTTGACAGTTATCGCTCTACGAGCCGAAGGGTGAGCGAGGATATGGACAGGGCACTGGCTATCACGATGCTGGAACAGCAGAACGATGTCATCAGCCAGGACACTATCCGCTCGTTTAACAGTCACTTGCAGATAGCAGAACTGCGCGGCAAGGCCACGCTGGCCGTCGATACCCGCAGCAGGCTGTTTAAGGCGTATGCCCATTGCTCGGAGGCTACAATCTTCAGCCTCTCCGACCAGCGGCCAGCCGCATTGCTCTGGGTGCTGACAGGATTCTGGGCGATGTTCATGTGGTATCGCGGAGCCAAGAATCACAAGAATATGTTGCTAGCTTCTGGGTTCACTTCAGAACCTGTCTCCGTGATTCTCGGCAATGGCTTTGGTGGCTTGACCTATTCAGAGGCAGAAGGCCGTTTCTATGCTGCTGACGGCAACGAGGTGCAGCTGACTCCCATGCAGCACCAGTTGATGGAGATGTTCTTCCATTCGCCCTCACACTGCTTATCAAAGGCGGAGATCTGCGAGGCCCTGTGGCCCAAGAAGCCCGATGCCAACGATACGCTCTACACGCTGATACGCAGGCTGAAACCTGTCATTGAGCAGCATTCCAACCTCAAAATCGAGTCAGACCGCAGTAAAGCTTATCGGTTGACTATTAGATAGATGTCTGACACTGAGCCTGACAGCAACCTTCTCTGCGAGAGTGTCTAAAAATCATGCTATTAACTGTCTAATTTTTAGACAATCTGCTTCCGCCGGGGCATAAAACCTTGGCGGATTCGTTTTATTGCCTTAACTTTGCATCATCAAATAGTAAATCGTCAAAACGTAAATGATATGAAGAGTTATTTCAGATTCCTTTCGCGCAACAAGCTATATACCTTTATTAATATAGCTGGGCTGGTGGTGTCGCTGATGTTCATCATTCTGATGGGCGACTACACGTGGCGGCAATATAGCATCGACTCGTGGCACAAGAATGCCGACCGCATCTACCTGACGGGTAGTGGCGAGGACTTCTTTATGTGGCCGCAAGCTGCACAAGAGATTAAAGAGATGTGCCCGGAAATAGAGCAGACCTGTTGCGTGATGAGCCAGAACGGACGGATTAAAAATGGTCAGCGAGAGGTGAAGGATGGAGATAAGGAGAATGGCATCATTATGCTGACAGACTCGACATTCTTCAACTTCTTCGATTTTGAATTAACGAAGGGAGACAAACGGACAGTTCTCGATGCGCCAGACAAGTGCGTTATCACAGAAAGACTGGCTCGGCGTCTCTTTGGTGAGAAGGATCCCATCGGCGAGTCGTTGCAGATTGTTGGCAAGCGCTCTGTCTTCATGAACCACGAAGATCCGTACGACTCGACGTTGGTCTATACTGTCAGCGGCATCGTGAAGGATTTCGACCGTACAGTGCTGCCCAATGAGACGCAAATCATTGCCAACATGGAGCGTTTTCCTCAGGTGATGGGCTATACGCTTAGACCCCGTTCTTTCGCATATAGCGGTACAGGTGCCTGCAAAGCATTTCTCTTGTTGCGTCCAGGCGCGACACTTGATGCCAAGAAAAAAGTGATAGAAGACCATCTGGTCAAGAACTATATGTGGGCACACATGGAAAATCAAGAGTTCTTTGCAACACCACTGACCGACATTATGTTTGCTCCGCAAAACAATGGTGCAGGCATGCAGAAAGGTGACAAGACACGCCTCCATATCCTTTTGGCCGCCGTGCTGGCATTACTCTTCTTCGCTGTCAGCAACTATATCAACCTAACAGTCGCCAATACCGGATTCCGCGCCAAGGAGATGGCCACGCGACGCCTCTTTGGCAGCAGTCAGCGCAGCATTTCCCTGAAGCTAATAGTCGAGTCTACGCTGATGGTGACTTTCTGCTTTGTCGCAGGCTTCGTCTTAGCCTGCTGTTTCCAAGACGAGGCAGCTGAACTGTTCAAGGGCAAGATAGACCTGATGAATGATATTCGTTTGGACACCGTAGGAGTCAGCATGGGGTTCGTCTTGCTGACTGGCATCATCTCAGGCATCATGCCATCGTGGCAGATTTCCCGCTTCCAGCCCATCGACATCGTGAAAGGCAACTTCCGCTATCGCTCTAAGATGATGCTGGGCAAGGTGTTCATCATCCTGCAGAATGTTATCACGATCACGATGCTGACTTCTGCCCTCGTCATCTGGTTACAACTACATCACCTTATTCATGCACCATTAGGATTCAATACGGAACGACTCTATTATGTGAATACACCTGATGGTAAAAGCCTGACTGTCAGGAGTCTGTTGGAGAAGATGCCTTTCGTAGAGCGCATCGGTGAGTATAGTGGAACGACCTTTGTCACCTACAACAGTAGCATAAGAAGTATTACGAACGGCGACAAACTGACAAACCTATTCCTAACCGATCTGGACTCAACGGCCTTCAGCCTCTATGGACTGGATATTCTCCAAGACTATGGTAACACCAGCGATGGCTACTATCTGAATGAGGATGCCAAGCGGAGGTTGGAGTTGTCGGATGATGACCGCGAGATGGTTTGGGGCAAAGACGAGACAGCACCTATCAGCGGTATTATCAAGGATTTTCATCGCATCAACGTGCTACACGAAGCAGAACCTTTCGCCATTCGTCTGCAGGAACATGTGAAAAGTCCCAACTTCCTCGTCAAGACAAATGGAGATAAGCAGGCGAAGACCGCTTTCGACGAAATGCTGAGAGGACTGGGTGTCTCTGAAGAAGAATTGGTTTGGTGTGTCAGCAGTTTGGAAGAGGGTATCTCCGAAACTTTCGAGGACCAGCAGAACACGTTGAAGATCATCACACTTTTCACCCTCATTGCCATCGTCATCTCCGTGATGGGCTACGTGGGCCTGTCGCTATTCTTCATCCGTCAGCGCAAGAAGG
>DGTJ01000036.1:13986-19807 GCA_002393725.1 Prevotella sp. UBA4339
ATAGCCATCCGCAAGGTGATGGGCTCCACTTCAGGAGAGGTCCTGCTGCTGATGCTCCGCACATTCTCTGTCCCTATGCTGATTTCGTTTGTCATCGCCGTACCTGTCTCATATTATATCATGAGCGACTGGCTCACCAACTTCTCCTATCGCATCGCGCTCAGCCCCTGGATATTCGCTGTTGCCGGGTTTACCTGCTTCATCATTTCCCTGCTCACCGTTGTCATCCAGAGCTGGCGCGCTGCTTCTGAGAATCCCGTCAACAATATCAAGACGGAGTAGCACCATCGGGCGGAATCTATCTGCGTATGGATAGATTTCGCCCGAATTTGCTTGGTAGTAAGACATGTTTGTTACTCGCCTTGCTTTAATTGTCTTGATCGACTTCCGGGTACAAAAATCCGCCGATAAACTCATCTGGAGCTTATCGGCGGGATTAGTATCGAATCCGCTTATGGATTCTGAGTCTCTAGCCGAAAATTAGTAAGTTACCTTTGGCTCAAGTTCCTTAGCCTGGTCGATCATCTTCTGAATCTCGCTTACGGCAGGAACGCGTCCGCAGATGTGGAACTCGGTGTTTACCTCCTCAAGCTTCGGCTGGAGATTCTCTGCTACACGGTGACGGAACTCCTTGACAGTGTCAACCCCTGCCTTCTCGAGCAGCTCGGCAAACTGAGGACCTACACCGTTGATACGGAACAGATCAGCATGATTGGTCCAGCGCAGGATGAGCTTGTCGCTGATACCAGTGGCTTCTGCCAGTTCCTTACGGCCCTTGGGGGCTGCACACTTCTCGAGCAGCTCACTTACTTTGTTGATACCTGCGGCAACAAGTTTCTCTGCATAAGCGTCGCCAACTCCTTCGATGTCGATAATCTTGTAATCCATAATCTCTTGGTTTTTGTTTGAATTGATGTTGGGTTTTATAAAGTTTTATGGGGCAAAGATACAAAAAATCTTTGAAAGTATGTACATTCTGTAGCTTTTTTTGTATTTTTGCACCTAAATTTGTATGAAGATATGATGATTGCTATATATATAATAATAGGTGTGGCGGTAGGTGCCGTGGGGCTCTACCTGTTCATGGACCGCAAGATGGACGTGCTGAGGATAGAGGGAGGAAAGAAGGATATAGAGCTCTCGATGCGCTCAGAACTGCTCAGTGCTGCCAACAGCCGCGTGCAGCATCTTGAGGCAGAGAACAAGTCGCTTACCGCCAAGGCAGAATCGCAGGGTAGGGAGCTGGAACTTGTGCGACAGCAGATGGATGAGGAGCTGAAGCGCCGTGACGAGCATTTCAAGAATGTGGCGCAGCAGCTGCTGGAGGCAAGTGCCACGAAGCTGAAAGAGCAGAACAAGGAGGCAATGACAGGTATCACCCAGCCACTGAAGGACGCTGTGGAGAAGATGCAGCAGGTGATACATGAGAATCAGGAGAAGTCGGCAGGATACTCGGCAAGCTTCGCTGAGCAGATAAGGCTGATGATGGAGCAGACACAGCAGCTGGGACAGAAGACGGAGAGCCTTACCAACGTGCTGCGTCGCGACAACAAGGTGAGCGGCAACATGGGCGAGATAATACTGGGCGACCTGCTGGCCAGTCAGGGACTTACTGAAGGTATCCACTACGAGGTGCAGGCTCGCCTGCGCGACGAGCTCGGACGTCCGCTGAAGAGTGATGATACAGGCAAGGAGATGCAGCCCGACGTGATACTCCACTATCCGCAGGGCCAGGACGCAATCATCGACTCAAAGGTGTCGCTCGTGGCCTACCAGAAGTATGTGAACTCGGAGAACGCCCAGGAGAAGGAGCGATATCTGCAGGAGCACATCAAGAGCGTAAGACAGCACGTGAACGAACTGGCGAGGAAGGACTACTCGAAGTATATCAAGAACGGACGCGATGCAGTAGACTTCGTGATTATGTTCGTGCCCTTCGAGTCGTCGCTGCAGCTGGCTCTCGCCAATGACCCGACACTCTGGCGCGAGGCATTCGAGAAGAAGGTATTCGTCACGGGAGAGCAGAACCTGCTTGGCATCCTCCACATGATACACATCGCCTGGGTGCAGAACCAGCAGGCAGAGAATCAGAAGAAGGTGTTCGGACTGGCTGAGCAACTGCTCGACAGACTTGGTGACTTCGTGCAGAGATATCATGACCTGGGGGAGAAACTCAATAAGGTGAACGATGCCTACAAGAGTACTGCCGACAAGTTGAGGGACGGGCGTCAGAGCGTGTTCCAGAAAGCTCACGAACTGATAGGCGTGGGTGCCAAGGAGAACCCCAACCGCAAGATTCCAAAACCAATAAATGCTGAACTACCCAGCGGGAAGGAAGATGAGGATAATAGTAAGTGAGCATATCTGGGACTTTGATTTCCAGGCAGCTCTGCAGCAGATATCAGAGCAGCGCCGTGAGCAGGCCTTGAAATTCAAGCATGAGCAGGGACGGAGACTCTGTGTGCTGGCTTATCAGCTGCTGAAGCAGGCTCTCTGCGAGGAATATGGTATCACGGAGAACCCTATATTCGATTATAATGAGAATGGCAAGCCCTCTCTGCACGGGCATCCTGAGATATTCTTCAATCTCAGCCACTGTAAGGATGCAGTGGCGTGCGTGGTAAGCCACCAGCCTGTCGGCATCGATGTAGAGTCGCTGCGGCAGTACAGTGAGTCGCTGGCGGAATACTGTATGAATGATGAGGAGCTGCGACAGATAAACTCATCGGATAGTCCTGATGGGGAGTTTGTACGCCTGTGGACAATGAAAGAGGCTACGATAAAGCTGCTGGGCACTACTATCAGTGATGGCTTGAAGGACACTGTCGATACTACCAGATATAAATATACCACTGTCTGTCGGCAGCGGTATATCTATACTGTATGTGAAAATCTGTACTAAATCTTCTGAGCTATTTCACGAGATTTCCCAGGATGTCTCTTGTCAGCTCTTTGGTGATGGTGCGTGTGGCAGCACTTGTGGCGTTCTTCACCACGCGACCTGTGCTTGATGTCTTCGATTTAGTCTTCTTGCCAGTCACCTTGTCGCTGATATATGTTCCGAGGATGGTGGCTAATGTCGAAGTGATAGCTGTAAGTACAGCCTTCCACACCTTGCTCATCATGCCCGGCTTCTTCTTCTCTTCTTTTCCTGCCTTCGGCTGAGGGATGTCTATCTCCTGCTCCTGCTGCTCTCTCTCGGCAAGCTGCTTCTCGGCATCTGCCATGAGTACCTCAAAGGCGCTCTCGCGGTCAATCGGTGTGTCGTACTTGCCATAGATACGACTGCCCTTGATGATGTCGAGGCGCTGGCCTTCTGTCACGGCACCTATCTGAGACAGCGGGAAGAGTATCTTTGCACGCTCAACGATGCCAGGGGCACCCTTCTCGTCGAGGAAGCTGACGAGTGCCTCACCGGTCTCAAGGTTCATAATTGCCTCGTCGGTCTTGAACTCCGGATTAGCGCGGAAGGTGTCTGCTGCTGTCTTCACTGCCTTCTGATCCTTCGGTGTATATGCACGCAGGGCATGCTGCACGCGGTTGCCAAGTTGTCCGAGAATATTCTCAGGGATATCAGTAGGACTCTGGGTGATAAAGTAGATACCTACACCCTTGGATCGTATCAGGCGGATTACCTGCTCGATCTTGTCGAGCAGCGCCTTCGATGTGCCTTCGAAGAGCATGTGGGCCTCGTCGAAGAAGAATACCAGCTTCGGCAGGGGCATGTCGCCGACTTCGGGAAGGGTGGAGTAGAGCTCGCTCAGTAGCCACAGCAGGAACGTGGAATAGAGCTTAGGCTGCATCATCAGTTTGTCGGCTGCAAGCACGTTCATTACTCCCTTGCCGCCTTCAGTCTGCATCAGGTCGTAGATATCGAAAGATGGCTGGCCAAAAAACTTATCCGCTCCCTGTCCCTCTAATTGTAACAATGCGCGTTGTATTGCGCCAATGCTCATTGTAGTTACTGTTCCATATTTTAGAGTAATGTCCTTCAAATGTTTCGATATGTAGTCGAGCAAAAGGCGGAGATCTTTAATATCATCAAGTAGCCATCCCTTCTCATCAGCAAGTTTAAATGCTATATATAGTACTCCAGTCTGTGTTTCATTCAATTGAAACAAGCGACTGAGAAGTAAAGGTCCCATCTGGGATATCGTGGCTCGCATGGGGTGACCCTGCTCGCCAAAGACATCGAAGAAGCGCACGGGACAACTCTGGAACTCCGGATTCTCGATGCCGAACTCCGGCAGTCTCTTCTCGATGAACCCGCTCATCTTTCCAACTTGTGATATACCACTCAGGTCGCCCTTCATGTCGGCCATGAAACAAGGTACTCCTGCCTGGCAGAATGTCTCTGCCATCACCTGGAGGGTGACGGTCTTTCCTGTACCTGTGGCACCTGCGATAAGACCGTGACGATTGGCCATCTTGCCAGTGATGCTCAGTGCTCCGTTTGAGCAATGGGCTATATAAAGCCCTCTCTCCTTATCAAACATCTATCCTACTATTATTTATTCTCCTAAAACTTTTGCTATAGTCTTCAGACACACTTCGCTGCTGATCGGCTTCGACAGGAACTCATCGCAACCTGCGTCAAACGCCATCTGGCGGTCGCTGTCGAATGCATTTGCTGTAAGGGCTATAATAGGCAGGTCGGGGTGAGACTCCTTTATCTTCTTCGTAGCCTCCAGACCATCCATGACGGGCATCTTGATATCCATCAGAATCAAGTCGTAAGGCTCGCTTTTTGTCTTCTCAACAGCTTCCTGACCATTTCTCGCACGATCAAATTGATAGTACTTCTTCAGAATATATGTCATCAGGATGTAATTGCTGTCATTGTCTTCTGCAATTAAGATTCTTTTCATCTTTTTTTCTCTTTTATCTAGATAATTAGTACGAATTATATCAATTAACTCTTAATAATTCACAAAATTACATCTTTTATCTGAAAAAACAAGTAATTCCTCGTTTTTTTAACTAATTTTGCATCAATAAACTGATATAATTATTAACTTCTAAGCATTATAACAATGAAATTAAGAATTCTAACAGGTACATTAGCATTAGCTTCATGTCTTTGTGTCTCTGCACAGAGCCACATGATGGAAGTGAACACTAAGAAACTTGGAGCTCCTGTACAGCCGACTATGTACGGCCTTTTTTTCGAGGACATCAACTACGCTGCTGATGGCGGCTTGTATGGTGAATTGGTTAAAAATCGCTCTTTTGAGTTTCCAGACCATCTTATGGGATGGGAGGCCTTCGGAGATTTCGAGATTGAGGATGACGGACCTTTCGAGCGCTGTCCCCACTATCTGAAGCTGAGGTATCCCGGACATAAGGAGCGCCGCTCAGGTATTTCTAATAACGGATACTTCGGCATCGGTCTACACAAGGGAGAGGATTACCGCTTCTCTGTATGGGCTAGAGCTCCGAAGGGTGATGCTAAGATCGTGGTGCAGTTTATCGATCGTGCTACTATGGAGGAGAACCAGCAGTTTACTTCTGATACAGTAAAGATCCCGTCAAAGGACTGGAAGAAGTATGAGATTATTGTAAAGTCGCCTCGTACAATCGCCAAGGGTCAGCTCCGCATCTTCCTCGATGGCAAGAACGGTGTAGACCTTGAGCACGTGAGTCTCTTCCCTGTTAACACCTTTAAGAACCGTAAGAATGGTATGCGTCGCGACCTCGCTCAGGCTCTTGCCGACGAGCATCCCGGACTACTGAGATTCCCTGGTGGATGTATCGTAGAGGGCGTTGACCTGAAGACCCGCTATCAGTGGAAGAACACTATCGGCCCTGTTGAGAACCGTCC
>DGTJ01000036.1:19916-33666 GCA_002393725.1 Prevotella sp. UBA4339
CTCGGATTCTTCGAGTTCTTCCAGCTGTCTGAGGATATCGGTGCTGAGCCTCTGCCTGTGCTGAATGTAGGTATGGCCTGCCAGTTCCAGAACTATAATGACGAGAGTGCTCACGTAGCTATCGATGAGCTCCAGCCGTATATTCAGGACTGTCTCGACCTCATCGAATTCGCTAATGGCCCGGCAGACTCCCAGTGGGGTAAGATTCGTGCAGAGATGGGGCATCCAGAGCCTTTCAATATGAAGTTCATCGGTGTCGGAAATGAGCAGTGGGATGATCTGTACTACAAGCGCCTGGAGCCGTTTGTTGCAGCTATAAAGGCGAAATATCCAAACATCCAGATAGTAGGAACGAGTGGACCTGACTCTGAGGGCAAGATGTTCGATAAGGGCTGGGATGCGATGAAGAAGCTGAAGGCAGACCTTGTGGATGAGCACTTCTATCGCAACGAGGACTGGTTCCTGGGCAATGAGGCCGGAAAGGCCCGCTATGGTGAGTTCTGCGGCGGACTGCGCTATGAGCACTACGACCGCAAGGGCCCGAAGGTGTTTGCTGGCGAGTATGCATGTCACGGAAAGAACAAGCACAAGTGGAATCACTATGAGGCATCTATCCTTGAGGCAGCCTTCATGACCGACATGGAGCGCAATGCCGATGTGGTATATATGACGGCTTATGCTCCTCTCTTTGCTCATGTAGAGGGCTGGCAGTGGCGTCCCGACCTTATCTGGTACGACAATCTCCGTATGTTCAAGTCATGCAGCTACTATGTTCAGCAGATGTATGCTGTCAACAAGGGTACAAATGTGCTTCGCATGACAATGGACAAAAAGCCTATTGCTGGTCAGCCAGGACAGGATGGACTCTTTGCTTCATCCGTATTCGACAAGACCACTGGTGAGGTGATAATCAAGATTATCAATACCTCAAAGCAGCCACAGCCTGTATCAGTGAAACTGCTGGGAATGAAGGGCACTCGTACTGCAGAGACAATCACTCTCACGCATAATGGCATGGACGATGAGAACACGCTTGACAATCCGGAGCTCATTACTCCCAAGAACGGCACGCTCTCTGTAGATGCCGGCAAGGATGCGACACTCCTGACAGACAACATACCAGCAATGTCATTCCGCCTTTATAAGGTTAAGAAGTAAGACTATTGTGAGTGAATATACAGAAAAGTGGCGCGCCTGCACAGGTGCGCCACTTGTTTTTTTGTTCTTATCCCTTGCGAAGTGTTATAAGTGCTATCTCTCCCGTAGCTCCGAAGCGGAAGGGGATAAGCCCTCCGATGCCCGCTGTTACGAAGAGCGACTGCTCGCCTGAGTGATACCAGTCGTAGACCTCATTGTTGATCAGTGGCAAAGGATTCCAACCGAAAATAGTGAACTGCATGTTGTGGGTATGCCCGCTGAGTGTAAGATCAGCCCTTCCGTCGGGGATGATAATACGTTTCCATGCTGACGGGTCGTGCTCAAGCATCAGGATAAATGTATTGTCGGATGTCTTGATTCCACTGAGGGTCTTCTTGATATTGCCTTTCTTTGGGGCACGGCTGCCGATGCCGTCGTTCTCCATTCCTGCAACAACAAGATAAGACTTGCCATTGCCGGAATTGCTTCTTTCTATGATACGATGGGAGTTGAGCAGCACGGTCCATCCTGCCTGTCGTTCAATACTGACGGTCTCTCTCTCATTGGCTACCTTCTGGGAATTGCTGACATCCAGATAGCCAGCATAGTCATGATTGCCGAGTACGGAGTAGACTCCATCCTTTGCCTTTAGGCTTGCAAGTATATCCAGATGCTCGTAGATTTCCTGAGGGTGGGTGTTCTGCAGGTCGCCTGTAAACACGATTATGTCGGGGTGCAGGGCGTTAATACTGTCTATAGCCCGCTTGAGTATCTTCTGCCGACTGCCTGTATACGACCCTACGTGTGCATCAGAGAATATGGCTATCCTGTAACCGTCGAAGGCTTGGGGCAGTGACTTTGAACTATATGTATGCCGGCGTACTTCCAGTTTGTTGAAGCCGACAAATGATCCGTAAAAGACGATATACCAGATGGACAAGGCTAATATCCATCCTATCAGGTTACCCCAGTTTCTGGACTTGTGGGCGGACTTGTTCCTGTGAAATATCCGGCAGCATGCCAGTCCCAGTACAGAGCAGAGCATATATACCATCTTGGGGATAGCTATCAGTCCGAGCAGTAAGAGGTAGATATATACGATGTACGGCGGCTCGGGGATAAAGTTTGGCTCGTAGGTGAGATAAAGCGTGTATGCCACCATTATTATCGTTGGCAGCCATCTCATCAGACGTTTTTGCTGAGGATATTTATTCCGCCAGTAGTGCAGGTCGAAATAAATGTCGGGAATAAGTATCAGTAATAAAAACAGATACGGTGCTCTTGAAATCATTGGTCTGGGTTTTCTATAAATCCTTGATATTTCTCTTCCAGGCTTGACATCACGGAGTCATAAGCCTGTCGCATGGTAGTTTCTACGTTGTCTGGTCCTTGGCTTATGGGATAGATGGCCTTATGGATGGTGAGTTTCATAGGGTGCCAGTTGATGAAGTTGAACCCCTTCATCCTCGGCAGGATATCGAAGGATCCGTTGATAGTGAGAGGCACCACGGGCAACTGCAGCTCGTCGGCAAGAGCAAAGGCTCCCTTCCTGAAATGTGCCATGTGACCAGTGAAACTACGTGCTCCTTCTGGGAATACTGTTACGGAGTAGCCCTCCTTCAGTATCTCCCTTGCGTCCTCGTAGGTCTTGCGTATCTTGCTGGGTCCTCGCTTGTCTACAAATATCTGGTGCGACTTCTTGCAGGCATATCCCACAAAGGGGATGCTCTCCAGCTGCTTTTTCATCATCCACTTGAAATTTCGTCCCAGATAACCGTAGATCAGAAAAATGTCGAAAGCTCCCTGATGATTGGCCACAAAGACATAGCTCTGACCATCTTCAAGATTCTCACTACCCTCGACTTCAACGGGGATAAGAAACAGCTTCAGGATAATCTTTGCCCACCAGCGTCCAGGATAATATCCCCAGAAATGACCATTGCCGAAAGTAGTTCCAATACCCACCTCGAATGCGGTAACAATAGTAACAATCACCAATATCGGTAATCCAATCACAAACTGATAAACCCTATATAATAAGGTAATCATAATTCCTGTCTCCTTATTTCTAATTCCTAACTTTTGGATATTTCCTTGTCCATCCGTCCCATCTGAGTCTCATCACTCCAAAGAATGCCTCACCGAAAATACCCCCTGACATCTTGCTCGTTCCCTCGCGGCGGTTCACGAAAATCACGCTGACCTCCTTGATCTTGAAGCCTATCTTATAGGCTGTGTATTTCATCTCTATCTGGAATGCGTAGCCCTTGAAGCGAATCTTGTCAAGCTCGATTGTCTCCAACACCTTGCGCTTGTAACACTTGAATCCTGCTGTGGTGTCGTGAACCTTGAAGCCTGTGACAATCCTGACATATTTTGATGCGAAATACGACATGAGAACACGACCGATAGGCCAGTTGACGACATTCACGCCAGTGACGTAACGACTCCCGATAGCGAGGTCGTAACCCTCGTCATGGCAGGCAGAATAAAGTCGGGGCAGGTCGTTGGGGTCGTGGCTGAAGTCGGCATCCATCTCGAAAATATAGTCGTAGGAGTGCTCCAGCGACCATTTGAATCCCGTGATATATGCTGTTCCCAGTCCTTGCTTTCCGCTGCGCTCAAGAATAAACAGGCGGTCGCCGAACTCATCGGCAATAAGCCTCTTTACAATACCTGCGGTACCATCGGGCGAGCCGTCATCGATCACAAGGATGTGGAAACACTTGTCGAGTCCGAACACAGCCCGGATAATCTTCTCTATATTTTCCTTCTCGTTATATGTCGGAATAATAACGATACTGTCGCTTTCGTGCATATTATTACTAAATTATGGTGCAAAGTTACGAATATTTTTCTTTATAAGCAAAAAAAATCGTAACTTTGCAGCGAATTGAGATGAATATACAGGAATTAGCGAATGTATATAGCAGGTTGCCGCAGGCTTCGGCACTTGCAAAATCAATAGGGAAATCCTCGTCGAAGAAGATTTTCCTTGAAGGGTTGTTGGGCTCTAGTGCTACGATGCTGTTTGGAAGCATCGCTGCAAAGTGTGGGCATGTGTTGGTATTCGTACTTCAGGATGCTGAAGAAGCAGGCTATTTCTATCACGACCTCGTACAGGTCCTTGGAGACAAGGATGTGCTGTTCTTCCCGTCCAGCTATCGCCGTGCAGTGAAATATGCGCAGCGAGATGCAGCAAGTGAGATTCTGCGAACAGAGGTGCTGGCGAGGATCTCGAGGAATGTGGCAATCGGCTTGCCGCTTGCTACCGAAGGGACGCAAGAAAGTGATAATCGCGAAAGCGCTTGCAACCAAAGTGACGCAAGAACGAGGAATGAGAATACTCTGCTGGTGGTGTCTTATCCTGAGGCTCTTGCAGAGCTGGTGGTGTCGAAGAAGAAACTTGATGAACGGACGCTGGTGCTGGAGAAGGATCAGACGGCAGATGTATCGGAGGTGACTAAGACTCTTCGTGAGTTTGGATTCCGTGAGGTCGACTATGTCTATGAACCAGGACAGTTCGCCCTGCGTGGATCAATACTTGACGTGTATTCATTTAGTTGCGAATATCCCTATCGTTTCGACTTTTTCGGCGATGACATCGACTCTATTCGAACATTTGGGGTCGAGGACCAGTTGTCGAAGGATCGCAGGGATAGGGTGGAGATAGTGCCGGAACTGGCTGCAATGGCTGAGGATAAGGTGCCGTTCTTGTCTTTTCTGCCCAAGGATGCGATCCTTGTGATGAAGGATTATCTTTATGTCCGCGATGCCGTAGAGCGCACATATCAGGAGGGCTTTTCTGTCCAGGCTCGTATGGAGCAGCTGGAGTCGGCAACGGAGATGGAGCAGCAGGAGATAGAGCGGCAGCTGCGAAGGGAGTCTCAGCTCGTAACAGGTGCTCAGTGGGCATCTGATGCAGAGAAGTTCCGCCGTATAGAGTTCGGCCACAGACCTTCGTCACAGCCTGATGCCACAATCCGATTCAATATATCTTCCCAACCTCTGTTCCATAAGAATTTCGACCTGCTGAAGAAGACTTTTGAGGACTATAGCCTTCAGGGATATACCATCTGTGTGTGTGCCGACAGCCAGAAACAGAATGAGCGGCTTCAGGAGATACTCACAGCGGGGACTGCGGAAGCGTCACCTCGTTTTACTCCTGTCGACAAGACCCTTCATGAAGGCTTTGTTGACAACGACATTAAGATATGCGTCTTTACTGACCACCAGATATTCGACCGTTTCCACAAGTTTAACCTCAAGAGCGATAAGGCCCGCAGTGGTAAGATGGCTCTTACGCTGAAGGAGATACAGCAGTTTGAGATTGGCGACTTTGTGGTGCATGTGGATCATGGAGTGGGCAAATTCGGCGGTCTGGTTCGAATGCCGGTGAAGAATGCCACAGGTGAGGATACCTGGCAGGAGATGATAAAGATATTGTATAATGGGGGAGGCAGTATCTACGTGTCAATCCATTCGCTCTACAAAGTGTCGAAATACAAGTCGCAGGACAATGGTGAACCGCCACGCCTCTCAACTCTTGGTACCGGCCAGTGGGAGAAACTGAAGGAACGTACCAAGAAGCATATTAAGGATATCGCACGTGACCTCATAAAGCTCTATGCCAAGCGCCGTCGTGAGAAGGGCTTTGCATTCAGTCCGGACTCTTATCTGCAGCATGAGCTGGAGGCAAGTTTCCTGTATGAAGATACTCCTGACCAGCTGAAGGCCACTCAAGATGTAAAGGCAGACATGGAAAAAGCCCGTCCGATGGACCGCCTGGTATGTGGCGATGTAGGTTTCGGAAAGACGGAGGTAGCTGTGCGTGCGGCTTTCAAGGCTGCAACGGATGGTAAGCAGGTGGCTGTCTTGGTGCCTACCACTGTGCTCGCTTATCAGCATTACCGGACATTTTCCGGGCGCCTGAAGGACATGCCGGTGAGAGTGGACTATCTCACTCGGGCAAAGTCTGCAAAGCAGACTACCGGGGTGCTGAAGGATCTGGAAGAGGGGAAAATAGATATTATAATAGGTACGCACAAACTGATAGGTAAGACAGTGAAGTTTAAAGACCTGGGCCTGCTGATTATTGATGAGGAGCAGAAGTTCGGCGTCTCTACCAAGGAGAAGCTTCGCCAGATGAAGTCGAACGTAGATACTCTCACAATGTCAGCTACTCCTATACCGCGCACACTGCAGTTCTCACTTGTGGGGGCTCGCGACCTAAGCGTGATACAGACGCCACCGCCAAACAGGTATCCTATACAGACGGAGATACATACCTTCGGAGCAGAGATCATCACCGATGCCATCAATTTCGAGATGTCGCGCAACGGACAGGTATATTTCGTCAACAACCGTATCAGCGACCTGACACATATCGCTGAGATGATACATAAGTACATCCCCGATGCCCGTATTGCCATAGGACACGGGCAGATGAAGCCCGAGGAACTCGAGAAGATAGTGCTCGACTTCTCAAACTACGACTATGACGTATTGCTTTCTACTACTATCGTAGAGAACGGTATCGACATCCCCAACGCCAATACTATCATCATCAATAGTGCGCAGAATTTCGGTCTCTCCGACCTCCACCAGATGCGAGGCAGGGTGGGACGTGGCAACCGCAAGGCCTTCTGCTATCTCCTGGCTCCACCTCTTGCTGCACTTAGTCCTGAGTCACGTCGCCGACTGGAAGCACTCGAGAATTTCTCCGACCTTGGCTCAGGGATTAATATCGCAATGCAGGACCTCGACATCCGGGGTGCAGGAAATCTCCTCGGGTCGGAGCAGTCGGGATTCATCTCCGACTTGGGATATGAGACTTATCAGAAGATTCTCAATCAGGCTATGGCAGAGCTTCGCAACGAGGAGCCGGAGTTTGTTGAGACTGAGCGTGAAGCTTCGACCAAATCTGGGAAGAATAAATCTGCAGTGATCTCCAGTACGTTATCCTTTGTCGACGATTGCGCCTTGGAATCAGATATCGAGATGTATTTCCCCGACCAGTATGTGCCTAACGACTCGGAGCGCATGCTGCTCTATCGCGAGCTCGACGGGCTTGCCGGGCGTAATGACCTCGATGCTGCCCTGGAGGCTTATCGTAGCCGATTACGCGACAGGTTCGGTGAGATTCCAGAGGTGGCTGAGGAGCTGATACGCGTGGTACCTCTTCGTGTGCTCGGAAAGCGTTTGGGCGCTGAGAAGATAATGCTTAAACAGGGAAAGATGTATCTGTATTTTGTCAGCAATCCGAACAGCCCGTACTATCAGAGTGATATGTTCGGTCGTGTCCTGGAGTATATGACCCATAATGTTCGCCGCTGCAACCTGCGTGAGGGTAACGGCAAGCGTTCGATGGTAGTATCTGATGTCACTTCTATCGAGACAGCCCTGAAAGAAATATCGGAAATCATAAAAGTGTCTTACCCTGAAAAACGTTGAATCAAAAGCAACGTTTTTCAGGGCAAGGCACTAAAGGATTATATTTCTCATTATTTCTCCTTTGCGGTGACGACAGTGACGATATAGGCACTGAGGAGAACGAGAATGCCGGCAATTGGCTTGTCCCAGGTGAGGATGTCCTGCCCGAGGATGATGGCAATCACTGAGGCGACGACGGGCTGCAGGTTGGTATAGATAGAGACCGTCGTGGCCTGCAGGTACTTCATCGCGAAGGGGATGAGGAAATAGCCGAGGGCCGTAGCACCAAGTACGATGAAAGCCATCTCGAGCACGCCGTCCCAACCCCAGGCTGCCGTATAAAGAGCGTTCTGGGAGAGTTCAGGCAGGGCGATGGGAACAGTGGCAATAGCGGAGATCAGGAAGACATACTTCATCTGCGTGACGGGCGAATACTTCTCTGCCACCTTGCGTGTGATAATAAGGTAGATAGCCCACGTCAGCACACTGAGCAATGCCAGCGCGATGCCTATCAGGTCGTTCTTGCCAGACCCCATCGACTGACTCATCAGCACCATCAGCACGGCACCGGCGATGCCCAGCAGCACGCCCAGCGACTTCATTGGCGTAATCCGCTCACCAATCGTCAGAGCCGCACAGAGCATCACGGCAACAGGCGTCAGCGTAGCTATCAGCGAGAAATAGATGGGACTGGTGAAGTCGAGTGCCCAGGCCGTCAGCGTCTGAGAGATGACGAAACCCAGCAGACCGCCGATGAGGATGGTGACGAGATCACGCTTCTCCACATGCTCCTTCGGCATGAAGGCAGCAATGAGCCAGAACACAAGACAGGCTCCCAGCGAGCGCGAGGCCATATAGCCCATAGGCGTGACCCAGGAGTCGAGCAAGAGTTTGGTGACAGGGACACCCAGTCCGAAGATTGTGTTAGCGAGAAAGATGGCGCTGTGCGCCTGTAGTTTCTTATTTTCCATTATTGTACTTTTGATGATTTCTTCTGATAGCAAGCGAGCCGGTATTCAGCCAGGCGTGAGCGTGAGCCTGATACACATCATCGTCAAGTCGTCGTTGGGCTCGGCAGCCTGACGGTGATGGCTCACCTCTGCCTTGAAAGCATCGATCACCTGACGGGCATTCTCGAACGTTCTGGAGCGAAGGATGTTGAGCAGCCGCTCGTTGCCAAACTGCTCCTGCTGTTCGTTCTCCGCCTCGTTCAGACCGTCGGTATAGATGAATAGCGGACGGTCGAGAACCGATTCCAGCACCTCGCCCTCGAACTCCAGCTCAGGCCAGAGACCGATGGGAGCGTTGGACTTCATCTCCATGAACTCACCTGCCAGCACCGGCGGATTATGTCCAGCATTGCAGAAGTCCAAATGCCCTGTCATCAGGTCAGCCAGTCCGATAAACATCGTGACGAACATCCCCTGTTCGTTATCCTCCGAGAGGGCTTTGTTCATCTGTGTGGCGATGTCGGCAGGCAGCATACCCTGCGAGGCGAACGTTCTGAAGAGCCTCGTGCTTTGGGCCATGAAGAGCGAGGCTGGCACACTCTTTCCCGACACATCGCCCACACAAAAGTAGAGCCTGTCGCCCTGCAGAACATAATTGTAAAGATCACCGCCAACCTCCCTGGCTGGTTCCATAAAGGCATACATATCCAGACCCACGCGCTGTGGGAACTCTCTTGGCACCATCGACATCTGAATATTGCGGGCGATGCGCAACTCATTCTCGATGCGCTCCTTGACGGCATTCAGCTCCGACAGCATCTTGGCTGCCTTGCGACGGTGCAGCGTATATACCACAAAGAACACCGACACTAACACAAATGCCACAGCCATACCTATCAGCCGTTGCATTGTCAGTTCCGCATGTTGTTTGGCTATCTGCGCCTCTTTCTCCTGTGTCTCGTAGATCACAGCCAGCTCAGAGGCGTCGTTTTTTCGCTGAATCATATCCACCGTGTCGAGCATCTCCACGATGCGCCCAGCCGTCACCAGTGCCTTCTGCTGTCTGCCGGACTTCAATTCAGCGAGGAACCGCGAGCCCAGGCTTGACTTCAGATATTCCATCGAGATGGGCACATTCTGGGCCCTGTCAAGCGAGTCGAGGGCTGCCTGCAGTCGTTCCAGGTCATCCCAACGGTCCGACTCCTCAAAATAGACTGCCTTATCCAACAATCCGTTACCCGTATTGGCATAATTATATGTCAGGAACTTCCGATAAGCCAGGTCCGCCTCCTTTCGGTTATGCTTGGCAGAGAGCACGATGGCACGATTGACAGCCAGACGCGCCTGCAACTCATCAGCTCTGGCATCCGTACACTCTGGAAAGGCTACAGCCCTGCCCACTGCCTCACCCATCCGCTGGAGCCATAGCTCGGCACCTGCCACATCGTGGGCACTATTGTATTCCACTAGGATATTATTGGCAATACCAGCCATCGCGTCCGCAGTCACATAGCTCGTGCCGTCAATAGCCTGCTCCTGTAGCGTCCGATAAGCCATGTTGAAATTCTTCTCCGCCTCCGACTTTCGCCCCAGCCACAGCTGACAGGTTCCTATCTGCGCCAGCAGTCGCGAGGCGAAGCGTGCGGCATCGGCATCATCCAATGTCCGCGCAACGGCATAGGCATCAGTCACGAGAGCCAGCTGACCCTCGATGTCACCTTTCGTACTGAGGATTGCACCCATATCCGTACAGGCATGAACGAACTCCACGGGGTAGTCCCTGCGGAAATCCTCCGATGCGAATGCCTTCTTATAGTAGTATTCAGCAGTGCGGTTGTGCTCCAGATACTGATAGGCACTACCTCGCCAGGCATTCGCCAAGTCCTCGGAGATGCTTTTGGTCAGCTCTAGACTGTCCACAATCTCGAGCGCATAATAATAATCGCCTGCCAGAATGGCTTCGTCAAAGAGCCGCTCCTGTGTCGTTTGCAAGGTGTCTTGGTCATGATGCTTTGCAGACTGGTGCCCCGAACAGCCACATAGCGCAACGGCCAACAAGCAAAGCAACAGTTTCTTAAGCATCATTACTTTCATATGTCATTTATGTATTTTAGTTCTAACTGCCTGCAAAGATACGAAATATCTCCAGAATATCCAAAAACTTCTTCATTGTTTGTTTCATTTAATGTCTTATTCGTCATTTTTGCGCAAAGGTACGCAGAACTCTCGGGGTAACTTGCCAAGCCAAGAATGCCGATGTGCAGAGTGTAGTAATAAGGTGAGGTGTTGATGAAAAGACCTCACCAACACCTCATATAATATTCATATACTTTTGAACGTTTATAAATTATTATTTAATTCGCGAATATACTTTGTAACTTCGCTCTTCAACAAAGGTAAATCATTGATGTAAGTGTCCCAAACCAAAGCCGCATTAGTTGTGATATAGCCATGCACCAGCGCATTGCGCATATCTACTATATCACGCCAAGGCACATCGGGATGGTTCTCGCGGAATGCTTTTGTCAAAAGATTAGCAGCTTCGCCTATAATCATGATGTTGTAAACTACAGCATGAAAGCACATGATATCAGCCTTCATATCCTCAAACGACTTCCCCTTGAGGAACGCATTGATATGCTCTATACACTCATCGATATGCCGAAGACGGTCTATATCTCTAATTGCTTCTCTCATAGATAACTTTTAAGTCACGAATTGCAGTCTTTTGTACAGCGGGGCGAAGAGTGCCTTCTTCAACAAGGTCTACTTTGCAACCCAGTATTTCTTCCAGCTCGCGGTGCATACGAATATAGGCAAACAGCCCAATCGGTATACTGCGGTCAAACTTGACAAGCAGATCCACATCTGAGTCCTCACGCTGCTCGCCACGCGAATAGGAGCCAAAGAGCCATGCTTTCAAGACAGGCTGTGTCTTGAAGTATTCGGCTATCTGTTGTGCCATTGCTTGTGTACTCATTGTCGTCAATTATTGAATCTCGCTGCAAATATACGAAAATAATCTGAATTGCCAACAAAAAAGGAACAAGAATTTAGCAAAAGACCTCGCTTTCTCACTCAGGAGGCCTTACCTGCTGAAACGGGAGTACTGGATAAAAGGGGAAGAGATACGGGAGAAAAGGGAAAAAGGTACTGGGTAACATGGAGAAAGGTACTGGGTAGCTAGATTCGGCCGCCCGCCCTTACATCTTCGGGCGAACGGCCGAATGTCTGTAGGCGAGCGGGCTTGTATGTGCGGGCGGGCGCTAGATTCCGAGTTTTATTCCGTAGAGGTATTGGGCACAGCCACTTGCATTTTAGTGCAAAAGTACAAAATAACATGGAAGAATCCAAATAATTTCGTAACTTTGCAGCATCTTTTAATAAATCGGTGTTTTTGAATATGGAGAATCAACTATCGAAATTGATGGAGCTGGTAGGCGAAGAGGGGCTGAAGTCTTTTGTGCTCGACTACGCAGATGAGCACCCGCAGTTCAAGGCTGACCTGACGGCATTTATACACGAGAACTATGTGGGAGAGGACGAAGAGGACATAGACTACCGACAGGAAGTGGAGTGGGCTTTTGACGAGATACGCGACGAAGGTGACCGCATAGGATACTATGGTGAGCACCTGGTGTTGCTGGCTCAAACACTTGGATTGAACACTTGTTGGGTGGGACTAAGCTATAAGAAGATTCCCGACACCTATGTGCTGGAAGAAGGCGAGGTTATCAAGGCGTATATCGCCATCGGCTATGGTGAGACACAAGGCGCGAGCCATAAGATCAAGACCGTTGAGCAAGTGTCTAATGCCACCGATGTCACGCCCTCGTGGTTCAAGAAGGGAGTGGAAGCGGCCCTGCTTGCCCCAACTGCCGTGAATCAGCAAAAGTTCTCTTTTGAGTATGTCGGCATGAACAACAATCGCCATCAGGTACGAGCCAAGAAGGGGATTTCCATGATTGGCTATACCCAGATGGACTTAGGCATTGCCAAGTATCATTTTGAGTTAGGCGCAGGGAAGGAAAACTTTATTTGGGTTTGAAATTATAAATAGAAACTTCAAGCCGCTGATTATGGAGTATATACGGGAGAAGAAGCCTGAACTCACTCCGTTGTATGAGGAAATCTATGTGAAGGGCAAGAGAGACTACTGGGAGCAGTTGAATGTGGAGCTGAAAGCTTACGCAGAAGGACTTGGCCTTCCGTATGTCCGAGATGATGACAGTTTTAAACGCCCCTTCGATGCTCCTCCCATCGTGGTTAATTATTTCTACCATGAAGAGGTAAAGAAATCGGCTAAGGTTAATAACATAGACAAATAATTTAGCAATATGATACTTAATATTATTAATGAAGAATTTAGCGTCTGCAAGGTAGCAGACTATGAGGGAATCGATTTGTCTTCCCCCTATATTTTCATAGGTTCAACGGATGAAGAAAAATCGTTGGTATGTCCAATTCGGTTCGTGCCAGATAACACTGTAGAACGTGATGATGGATGGAAAGCATTCCGTATAGAAGGAACGCTGGATTTCTCCCTTATTGGCATTCTTGCTGCTATTTCCAAAGTGCTTGCAGATGGCGGAATTGGTATTTTCGCAATTTCCACATTCAACACAGATTACGTACTGACAAAGACAGATAACTTTGAACGCGCTATCGGATTGCTTCAATCCGCTGGCTATACAATCAAGTAAATTCCAATTTAACGAACAGGAAATAATCGTAAATACGCAAATGATTAAGGATATTGTATTAGTCGGAATAAGCAGTGGTATAGGCGGCGGCGATTATACTTACAACGACATCACCATGACAATAATGATGAGGGGTGAAAGGCGAAGGGTAGGCGACGGAACGTCGGGAATGGGTACGTTCACCATGAAGGATTGGGATGACATCATCCACGAACTGCAACAGTTCTGGTGGCATGATGACATCAAGGAGGATGACATGATGGAATAGGGCAATTTTTCACGGAAAACGTGCAGAATGTGCTTCTTTTTTTCTTAATTATTGTAACAGCCACTCCAACGCAGAAACGATGTGGATGGTCTTTCCGTCAACTACGACATCACGTGTCTGTGTGAAAGCTATAAGTGTAAGACGGTTGCAAGAGAGTGCATCGGATGCCTTAACAAGTGATGAGGTTTCACGGTCATACGCTCGTTGACTGTCAATTTCGTAGGCAACCTGTATTAGTTCTACGGCTTTGCTTTTGTCGC
>DGTJ01000083.1:0-13011 GCA_002393725.1 Prevotella sp. UBA4339
CTGGTTCAAGCCCAGGCTGGTCCACTACCCTTTAGCTTACTCTCATCAGAATACCTGATTATCCGTCGGGTAGAGATACCAGTCTTGATAGTTTCTGTGGTCCTCGCACCACTCTCCAAAGCCGTGACCTATTGTCATATAGGCTCCGAACATATAGCCATCTTTCCTAAAACCTATCTGTGCTCCCTCCAAAGGATACTTGAAATAGCTAGTAGGAATTTTCAGTGCCCAGGGCAGGTCTTTGAAATCGAGTGTGTTGTATTCGTACATCGTCTGAGCAGCAGCAAACTCATCAACATGAATCTCTAATCTACTTCCAACGTAGTAGGTCATGATGAAAGGATCAAGCATGTCAAGTGTAAAATTATTCAGACTCGCATCGCTCTTGAAATAAACAGTATATGTTACATCCTTTGCATAAGTAAGTTCATACTGATCGGAATATCCCCTTGATACATTATATTTATATCGCGGGAAATCACCATTTATCTCTGGCAGATCATCACCCATTGACCAATGTGCATCAACAAAAAGGTTCACTACAGCCTCTCCATTACGACCTTTCTGAAGGAGATCATCATTTTTTATTAACTCGTAAGACGGAGAAGGCACATTATTATTCAGCGTCTTGCCATCCTTAGCTACGATACTGTCAATATCCTGATATCGATATCCCACCAAACGTATTGCCCCAGCAAGCATTTTCGAAGCCCCTACTGCAGTAAGGGTGGTATGGATGGCTATTGACTTCTGCCCAGTACGTTCAAGCCCGATTCTCATGACAATATCATTATAATCATAATCACCTGGCTCAGGAAATTCCTCCTCATAGCAGAAGGTGTAAGCCATAACCTTAGGCGATGGCATACTTGGGGACAGCCTTTTTTGTCCTTCTTCAACACTGCTAAAACTAACAGTACGCGAATTCTTACTGAACGAAGTAACAGTATATTTACCATCAGCATCGACAAGAGCTGCATATAATGACTCCTGTATCGAAGGCATTGATACTGTCAGAGTCACTTGCTGACCATCCCTTACATATACTCTAGACATCAGTTCTGCTTCTGTCGATTTAACAGGATTATCGCTGTATATCTCAAGAGCCCTTGCTCCGACATTAGCATCGATAGACACACTATATGTGTGATCTTCAGTCAGTTGCCAAGTATGCTTCTGGTCTACGCTATCTACAGGAGACAAATACCGGATTATCTCATGATGCCGCTCAGAGTCGTACACATCTTTGCTGCAGGAAGCTAGTCCAAGAATAATGGGTGATAGAAGAGCCGTTATTAAAAGTGACTTGCTATTATTCATATATACAATTGTTTAATTTTCAGCTGCAAAGTTACAAAATATATGGTTATCTATCAAATATTTAAGTAACAACTTCATGTTAATTGTTGTAAAAAGATGCATACTACAGACATTATGAGCAATGAATATCTTTATCATTGACAACTTTGTATGTTTATACATGTTGGAAGTGGCTACAGACAAGCACCGCTTTTTGCAAATAGTCCATTTCAAAGGAAGAGGTGTTTTCAATAATGAACCGAAAATATCGACTTATGCCGACAAAATGAAGAGGAACGCACATTCTTTAACCTTTATTAACGTGACAAATGCTATATCTTTGCAGTTTTTATAGTAATTTTGCAGCATAAAATGATATATCACAAAGAGTTACGTAACATTCTATTTTAAAAATCTTATTCGAGATGAAGAAGCATTTGATACAAGGAGCATTGGCTATCTTTTGTGGAGCTCTTTTCACCAATTGTGGTGATAAGACTGTTGAATTTCAGTCTGTAGCAGATGATAAAATTCAGTCTTTTGATGAAAACTTCAAAGCGACCTTTGGTTACATTGCAAAAGGTCACGATTGGGGCTTTGGAAGTCAGGCATCCGTGCGCACACGCTATGCACAAACAGACGGCAATATGTGGGGACCGTCAACAGAGCCCAACAGATCCACTCAGCCATACGTAGTGCCTGCTCCCCTGACACAAGAGCAAAAGAACAAGGTAAGAGATTGGTTCCAAACTCACAGGAATCCTTCTGGTCTTTCACTTACATGGACAGACTTCTTTGTTCAGCAGGTATATAAGGGTGCTGATTCCCCCACAACAGATTGTCCTGAGGTATATACTGCCAAGGATGGTCAGACGCAAGTAACTGGCTCAAATCAAATGGACTATCTTACAGCTGGATCTAAAAATGACCATATTAACAACTTCAATTGGGGATCATATAGTTATAATCAAGAAAACAGTATGTTAGTTTGGGACGGAACGATGGATACCAATAAGGGAAATGATTTTAATGACCAGAAAGTTTACCATTATGACCAGATAATGTTGATGCGCCAAAGTAGTACAGATTGCTTTGGATATTGGGAGTCCTTTATAGGCAAGCAGTACAACGACCACTTTGTAATCATTTCTGGTAACACAATCGACAAGGATATTCCAAGTGGTGCATCTGTGGCTGGCATGTATTTCGTCGGATTTGACTTTAATGCCGATGATAATACCAAGGCTCTAAGCCAGCAAGTTGATCGTGACTACTATTTCACAGATTGGATAGTACGAATCACAGAAGGTATACTACCCAGTAATGAAGGCGGAGGCACTCAAGGTGGCAGTGGAGCGTCATCAACAACAACCTATAAGTATTATGAGACTACAGAATTCCGCAAGCACACTAACGTTATACAAGGCCGTATAATTTGTGAAGACCTTGGTGCAACAACTGACAGCGAGAACAACAGAAGAGATATTGATTACAACGATGTAGTATTCGATGCTTATCTCATCAGCGAACGATATTACACCAAATATATTAAGACTGTAGAAACCTATGTAGATGGCATCTATCAGGACACAAAAGACAATGGTTCAGGAGAAGTAACGACAAGCACAAACAATTATACTAAGATTGTATTGTTGGCTGCTGGAGGTACCATCCCACTTTCTGTGGCAGGTCAAGAAGTTCACAACAAATTCGGAGTTGATGTAGATGTCATGGTGAACACTGTGAATCAAGATCAGAGCGTTGGTGGTCGCTCGGTTAGTGGTCGCAGTCCTGTTGAATTTACTACTTCATACTATAATAGCCTTAAGGAAATTCCTATTGTAGTTAGATGGGGTACCGATGTAATTTATCTTGAGGCTCACGAAGGTGGTTCACCACAGAAAATCTGTGTTCCTATCGGTACACCTTGGTGTAAAGAACGTTCTTCAATAGACATTGGATATCCAGACTTTTCAGATTGGGTACATAATAATGGCTCCTCGCCATGGTATAACAGAATTCAGAATAAATTATACGACAATGTTCCTTCTATATCTGAAATGCCTAATGAAACAGACGAGTTAGTTTCTTCCAACTCAAACAATTCACAACAGAGTAATACTTCATATACAGTCAACCCGGCAAGCAATGAAAAGATTGTTTGGCAAGATTTGACAGGTAACACATCATTCTCTTCTTGGGACTCTAATCACAAAATTTCATATGCTACTTTAAACCAAAACGACTCAAATGGGAAGAGTTTTGGAGTTAATAGCATAATTAGGGCTTACGTCTCTGTCAGCAACGGTTTCAATGTTCAAATGCACTCTGAAAATGCAAGTTTCCAATGGACAAAGCTTGTTGAAGCTTCTTCGGGCAATAACGATAGTCATATTATAAATGGAAATGGTTATATTGAATATAAAGTAACCCAAAGTGCCCTCAATGACATTAAGACGGGAAACTTAGCACTTAACGGTATGAACTATAAGCTTCTTGCTGTGACTATAGATAACACGAATTCTACAGCAGGATCATCGTCCTCTCAGACTCAACCTACGACTCCATCTAGTACGTCAGGTAAAGTTCTCTACGACAGCAGTACAAATGGAGCAACGTCAACTAATGGTGGAAAAATATATGCTGATGCATCAGAATTTACAAATGCTTCTGGCAAAACTCTACGAATATACTGCCAGAATCCTCAAGAAGGTTGGGATGTTGAAGTACGAGGAAAATCATGGGGCAACATGAATATCACAGCATGGAAAGGAACAGATAAAGCAAATGCAAATAATTTCCCAACTGCATGGGATGGAGGCAAAAATTATCTGGACATAGTTTTGACAGACACACAGGCTTCAATGTTATCAAGAGAAGGACTCATGATAATAGTCTATTGGGTTTATATTACACAAGTTGTGCTTATATAGATAGATTCTAACATGCATCTTAATAAGTTTTTTAATTATACAAAGAGGGTGACTGCGTGAGCAGTCACCCTCTTTATGTCATCACGAAATCTATAGTACTTATCTCGCAGCGAAGTAGAGACCGTTGCAGGCAGCGAACTCAGCATCTCTTACGCCCTGTTCATTGAGAGTGAAGTCACGGCTCTCGCCATTCATCTCAACCTTGATGCTCTGCCCGTCCTCGTTGAAACGGAAAATCTCCTTTGTAAGCCCGTTCTGGCTCATCGACCAGCTATTGTCCTCCTTGTTATAGGTGAAGAGAGTTACCTCACCGTTGGGAGCCTTTACCTCATAACCGTTCTTGAGGGTCTTGACAGCATAGAAGCGGCCATCCTGACCCATAACCTTCTGAGTCTTTCCTACGTTTGATGCCACAGGGTTGTCACCGCTCCAGAACTCGATGGTGTTGAGCACGAGAGCATCTACGACAGAACATACGGGGTAGCAGATTGCGCCAAGGACAAAGCCGACCACAGCATTCACGTACTTATTGTCCGTCATGTTTGTCTGCCAGTCAGCATACTTGTTGAAAAGGCCCCAAGAGCCAACCATACATGAACTAAGCATGCAAGAACCTGCAAGGAGGCATGCTGCAACTTTCAAATTAATCTTTCTCATAATCCAATTATTTTTAAGGGTTGAAGTTTATCTCATATCAAGCGCCCGGTTTTCTGCGTCCTCCATTATCTCCCTTTCCCCAGGACCCTTGTCGTTAATGCCACAAAGGTGGAGCACGCCGTGTATGATGACACGATGGAGCTCCTCATCATAAGGACGCCCGAACTTGTCGGAATTGGTAAATACAGTATCAAGGGATATCATCAGGTCACCATTGATAATCTTACCCTCACAGTAGTCGAACGTGATAATATCTGTGTAATAATCATGACCAAGGAACTTGTTGTTTGTCTCGAGTATCTTCTCGTCGTTGACAAACAGGTATGCTATGTCGCCCACCTTCTTCCCGTAGGAGGCAGCAACCTTTCTAATCCAGTTAGAGGTCTCTCGCTTTTTTATATTAGGGAACTTTACTCCCTCAGCATCGTATGTTATCATTATATCGTATATTTAGTTATTTTCTCTTTGGCAGGAAATCAGTCACGTCAACTCCAAAGTGAGCCAGTTCGCGTACGGCGGAAGAAGAAACACTTGCCAACTCTGGCTCTGTGTAGAGCAGTATTGTCTCTATTCCTCCAAGCCTGCGGTTGAAGTCGGCTTGCCACTGCTCGTATTCGAAATCGCCGACTGTCCTAACGCCTTTTACTATATACTGTGCTCCCTCCTGCTTTGCGAAGTCCATAGCCAGCCCGCCATACTGCTTCACCTCTATACGTGCCTCATCAGAATAGAGGTCTCTGATGGCCTGCATGCGACTCTCGGCAGAAGGCATATCGGGCTTGTGCACATTATCGCCTACCACTCCTATCACCAGGCGATCGAAGAGAGGCAGGGCTCTGCGTACTATCGAATCATGCCCGATGGTAAAAGGATTGAAGCTTCCAACAAATATCCCTGTTTTCATATCTTTGTTCCTTAATCGAAGAGGTTCGGCTCCATGATGTTCCCTCCGTACGGATTGCGCCCGAAGTGCTTATAAGCCAGTTCTGTAACCATGCGTCCTCGTGGAGTGCGCTTAATAAAGCCCTCCATGATAAGGAATGGCTCGTAGACCTCCTCCACCGTTCCGGCATCTTCACCTATAGCAGTGGCAATAGTGGTTATACCCACAGGACCGCCCTTGAACTTGTCGATGATTGTGAGCAGGATCTTGTTGTCTATCTCGTCAAGTCCGTACTTATCTATATTGAGGGCCGTAAGTGCTATCTTCGTGATCTTCGTGTCGATCCTCCCGTCGCCCTTCACCTGAGCAAAGTCTCTTACTCGTCTCAGCAAGGCATTTGCGATACGTGGCGTACCTCTCGAACGGCCTGCTATCTCAAGGGCCGCATCCTCTGTGATAGGCACAGCGAGGATACTTGCCGAACGCTCGATTATCTTCTGCAATGTCTCTGGATCATAATACTCCAGATGCATGTTGATTCCGAATCGCGCCCTGAGAGGTGCTGTCAGCAGGCCACTACGGGTTGTGGCTCCGACAAGGGTAAACGGATTAAGGTCTATCTGTATCGAACGGGCAGAAGGACCTTTGTCAATCATGATGTCGATGCGATAATCCTCCATCGCCGAGTAAAGATATTCCTCTACGACAGGCGACAGGCGATGAATCTCATCGATGAACAGCACATCGTTCTTTTCAAGCGAGGTGAGAATACCAGCAAGGTCGCCGGGCTTATCGAGCACAGGGCCGGAAGTGATCTTGAATCCCACACCCAGCTCGTTGGCGATGATATTCGAGAGCGTGGTCTTTCCAAGTCCTGGAGGACCATGCAGCAAGGTATGGTCAAGGGGCTCACCGCGATACTTAGCTGCCTCAACGAACACCTCAAGATTCTCTACGACCTTCTTCTGCCCACTGAAATCGCTGAATGCCAGAGGTCTCAGTGCGTTCTCAAAATCCTTTTCACCTTGAGAAAAGCGTTCTTCGCGTATATCGAAATCGTCTTCCATCATAATCTGCCTGCAAAGATAGCACAAATTAAGCGAACCACCAAATTTATTTGGAGAATTGTGGTTCGTAAGACTCGTAAGAGCATGAGACCGTTAGACCCATGAGCCCCGGATTAGGGCGCAGGCGGGAATGTCCGTGGATAGTCTTCATTAGCTAGGCGTGGCACAAAGCGCTATTAAGGAGGCTCGTGCCCGACAGTCAGGCTCGAACGATGTTCCCACGCTGGGACTGCCACAGTCCCAGCGTGGGAACGATACAGTCCCAACGTGGGACTGTATCGTTCCCCTTAATGGGAATAATCTCCGCCTACGGGCAAAGCACATCCTGAATCAGATACCTGGCACTTATCGACCAATAAGTGCCAAGTATTCATTCATAAGTGCCAAGTATCGGAGAATAAGTGGCACTTATTGCAAGACCTAACATCAGTTTTCGCAAAAGTCCCTGTACAAAAGGGTTTCCGAGGGATTCTGCCTCTTACAAGACCTAACAAAGAGGTAACAAAGACCTAACATAAGACCTAACATAAGACCTAACACAAGACCTAACATGCCTATATCAGCAATAAGGTACGTGCAGGAAATGCTATGACTGCCTTCGGTCTTGAGCCGGAAGGCCGCAGCAACGTGCCATTCTTTCAAGGTGATACCTCAGAATACTGCATGACTGGGATGTTAGGTCTGTGTTAGGTCTGATGTTAGGTTATATGGAAAATAATTTAATCAAAAACAGCGATTTCCTTCCACGATGAACTTTATTCTGCTAAAATCACATAAAATTTTGCACTTTTTCATATATTATGGTGGCAATGCAGAAATTTTTGACTATTTTTGCAATCGTTTAAGGACTATGAATATGAGACGAACGGAAGTTGTAAACCAAATAAGCAAGGCAATACGCAAAGTTGCCCCTACGGCAACTGCTATACTCTATGGGTCGGAGGCACGTGGCGATGCCCGCAGTGACAGCGACATTGACGTGCTGATTCTGCTCGACGGTGAAAAGCGCGACCTAAAGCAAGAGGACGAATTGTCTGGGGAACTCTATGAAATAGAACTTGCAACGGGTGTTCTTATCAGTCCGATGATTTTGTTACGCAAGCAATGGGAGAACCGACCATTCAAGACTCCGTTTTATATTAATGTAATGAACGAAGGGATAAGAATATGAGTGAGACACTTGATGAACAAAGCCGCACCGACTTGGTGAAATACAGGGTTGAGCGGGCCGATGAGACCTTAAGGGAAGCAAGGCTATTAGCAAAGGAAGGCTATTACAATGCCGCATTCAACCGCTTGTATTATGCATGCTTCTACGCTGCATTGGCCCTGCTTGTAAAAAACGGCATCCCTACTTCTACTCATGCAGGAGTAAAGACAATGCTCGGACTGCATTTCGTATCCAAAGACTTGTTAGAGAAGGAATACGGCAAGACCTTCAGCCGCCTGTTTGAGATTCGTCATAGTGGCGATTACGATGATTTTGTGTATTGCGACAAAGAGATGACCGACGAATACACACCGCTTGCCGAGGCATTCATCCAAAGGATTAAGGAACTTTTATTAGAAGACAAATAGAAGTAACGAATTAAAATCACTCGTAAGTTGACAGTACTAAGTATTCGCTCGTCAATTCGCAAACCGCTAAAAATCTATTAGAAGAAGTAGTTTGGGAGTGGCAAGAGCCTGTCCCATGACTTTGCATGACTGGGATGTTAGGTCTGTGTTAGGTCTGATGTTAGGTCTTTGTTACCTTTTTGTTAGGTGTGAGAGGCATGTTTCAAGAGCGCAATCAATTGAAAACAAGCCAATTACGAATAATCAATGTTAGGTTATATGGAAAAACGTCATAATTACAACAGCCGCTTGCTGTTGATACGTGAACGGGTGGAGCGTATGGTGTTCTCGCTGATACCCATAATGTGCTGGATAGCCTTATCATCGTATTTCTCATGCTCCAGTACGGCGAAGAAGATATATTTGGGCGAGAGACGGTTATAGCCCGTTTCCATCTCGTTGACGAATGGCAGGTCTTTCATTTTGTAATATTCCAAGTAGTTGATGAAGTCGTCCTTGCTCCAGCGTACGGTTGTGCCGCCATTGGCGATGTCTTCATAGAGCTGTTTGCCTTTGGCGAGGATTCCCGACTGCCGATAGTGCAAGTCCTCTATTTTCCTGTGGAGCTTGCTGATCTCCGATGCGTTCTCCTTCTGGCTGCTCTCCAGTTCTGCAGCTTTCTTGGTGTATGCCTCCAACTGTAGTCTTGTCTCTGCCAGATTCTTTTGTGTCCTCATCCCTTGGTAACTCTTATAGCCGAGCCAGCCGATGATGACTACAACAACGAGAAGCGATCCCAGAATCCAGTTCATGTCTCTCTCCCTGATGTTGCGTTCAGCCGTCTCCTTGTCATACTTCGCCTGAATCTCAGATACTCGCTCGCGCTCTTTTTTCTCATAATACTTCTGCTGGCGCAATATAATACTGTCTGCTAATGCATTGGCAAGCTTATAGTCCTTCTGCTCCACACTTTGTTGGCGCATCGACTTTAGGATACCAATTTCTACGATAGCATTTTTATTCATACTAAGAGCCTTATCCCAAACTTCTTTTGCTTTAACAATGCTATCTTCTCTAAATAACAGATTAGAAAGTATCAAATAGGTACGTGGTTGAGGATGAACACTCGCTGCACGTAATAAATAATTTTTTGCAATTTGAGGGTCACTATTCTCATAAAGCTCTCCTACCCTTGTATAAAGATAAGCTTTCTCTTTTTCTGAAAGATAATCACTAAGTGAGAGGCACTCATTAACAAAGATAGCCAAGCTATCTTTGTTTCCTAAAATGGAATAACTAGTTGCTATATAAAGCAATGCTATAGCTTGTCGCTCTCTATCTTTCATAAGTTTAGCTACATTCAAGGCTTTGTTTGCGTACAATAAAGCCATATCTGCCTCATATGAATTACCATTATAGTAAGAAAGAGACTCATATATTTTATGTTTTAGTAAGAGATTATCAGTCTTTTCAGCTTGTTCTTCTGCTTGTTTTATTAGCAGGATTCCGACTTTGGGGTCAGCCAGGTTATATGCATTCACCCCCTTGTAATAATAGGCGCGAGCTAATTTCTCATAATCAGAAGTGCTTCTGTAGTATTTGATACTGTAATTTGTAGAATTATCAGTAGAGTCAGGTCCCTTCAGCCGATACCGACATTCTGCCAAAAGTAGAAAATAATACGCAGAATCGGCTTTGGTCTCAATCTCACTCATAGGAATGTTTTTGAGTCTTGTCATAGACGAATCTGTTTGATTATGCACTAAAAGAGAATCAATCAGAATCAGCTGTTCATGCATTTTGCTCCGCTGGCATCCAACTACAACAATGGTCACTAAAGCCAAAAGTGATATTATCATCTTCTTCATGTCCTTTCGTATTTTTCTGCAAAGATACAAAAAAAAAGGAGTAAAAACAAAGAAGAATGTGTTTTTTCTGTGTTTAACACTTTTCAACGTTGCAAAGGACTGTTAGTCATGTTGCTTTTTCGACACATTTTGACCGTTGCATTTTATGCAGCACGCTCATTATAAGTCGTTTATGGTCATTTATAATCGCAACACTACTATAAAGAAACCAAAGAAAAAGTTTGGAGATTTCTTGTTTTTACCATACCTTTGCACAATGAGAAACGCCTCCAGTGGAGCCAGAGGCTGTTTTGAAGCCAACAATAACATTACAAAATAGTATAATGAGAAAAAGATGTTTTATACTCTTGTTAGGAGGATTGATAATGACGCCAACAACAATGCTGGCTTCTATTGATGACGGTGATAATCCTGACGACTACCCAGGTGTTTGGCGGAGTCCGGCAAAACACTCACATGTATACATCAGTTATGATGAAGTAAGCGGTATCGCCAGTGTTAATTTCACATCCTCTATTAACATAGCAGAAATAGTTGTATATCTGAACGGTACAGAGATTGACAATTTGGTGGTTGAAGCGGTAGAAGGAACGCATATACCTCTATATTTACCAGTTTATGGATGCGGTGAAATCAATATTCAGGTAAAAAGCGGATCAACATTGCTCGCCTCACGCAGTATTAATTTATAATAAACGGCCTGACTTTTTAAAGTGGGCTCAGTTATTAATTAAAAACAAAAAAAGATGAAAAAAGTAATTATATTATTGATGCTGGTTGTAATGACAGCAAGTTCCAATTGTTTGAATGCCAGACCTGTTTATGGATGGTGTGGATATTATTATTTTGAACTCCCTGATGATGCCACCAAAGAAGAGATTCGTATCGTTAACGATTATCTCGATTTATTGTGTGACATTGACGAGGAAGAAGTGCAAGAAGAACAAGAGCCGTAAATTCGAGCAAAAATTACATTATTCTTTTTAACAACAGAATAGGGATAGCAGAATTCAAACTGCTTTCCCTATTATAGGCAAAAGACTTATGAAGAAATATCTGCTATTTACGCTAATGCTTTTTGCGTCCCCGGTTGTGTTCGCCCAAACCACTGTTGATACTGTTGACATCAGAATATGCTATGATGTCAGGATGAGACTTTACAAGAATAAGAAAAAGCGTGTGGATGAGCATTGGCTGGATATCGGGAAGAATGGTATTTCCAAATACTACAGCTATTGGAAGCGTGTTGACCAAGAACTGAAGGATAGTGTGTATGCAGCAGGTGGTGATTACGATGAATATAACAAAATAAAACGTGAAAAGGATAATCCTCGCTCTTCGTTTGAGTTTACTATCTTTAAGAATTATCAGCAGAATGATCAGTTGACAGGAATCTGCACACCCTACTCTGGCAGCAAATATCTGTTCACAGAGGAGATGGGACAAGACTGGGAGCTCGTCAGCGACTCTGTGCATCACGTTTTAGAGCATCCGTGCCGAAAGGCAACAGCAAGATTTCACGGACGAACCTGGACTGCCTACTATGCTACAGATATACCTGTTCCGGAAGGTCCTTGGAAACTGTGCGGGCTGCCAGGATTGATAATGTATGCCTGCGATAGCGAGAAAGACTATATATTCAGCTGCATGGCGATAAAGACTAAAGTCGGCGAGCCACTTACATTCGATAAGGACAATGCCATTACCATTACACCGCAGAAACTGGAGAAGACACTTTATGAGTATCGCTCCAACCCATTAATGCCGTTGATGGCCCGTACAGGCGGAGATGTCGTAGTGCGCGACAGCAGGGGGCGGGAAGTGAAACAACGTACGTATGAGCCCGTGCTTTTGGAATACTATGGAGTAGACAAATAGGCTTTACATGAATAGACTATTTGTTATCCTGTCACTCATGTTCTTTATTGTCACAGCAGTGGATTCTCAGACACTGCTGACGGGGAGAGTAGTATCAGGAGAATCGCATAAGCCACTGGCAAGGGTCAGTGTAGTGGCAGAGGACAATGCCCAAAAGCCATTGGCTTACGCCCTGACAAAGAGCGACGGAACATTCACGTTAAAAGTGGCAGAAGGCACGTCCTATGAGTCATTGACCTTCTCTCTCATAGGATATGCCAAGCTGTCTGTTAAGGCAGGGCAGTTCACTGGCGGTCAGACGATAGTTATGAACCAGGAGGCGTATCTGCTGCAGGAAGTGGAAGTGAGGTCACAGCGGATACGCCAGCGAAACGACACGCTGAGCTATGGGGTAAGACTTTTCAGTCAGAAACAAGACCGCAGCATTGCTGATGTCATAGCCAAGATGCCGGGTTTGGAAGTGACTGGTGATGGAGTCATCAGATACCAAGGCAAAGCCATCAGTCATTTCTATATAGAAGGTATGGACCTGATGGGCAGGCAATATGCAATGGCCAATGAGAACCTCAGTGCCAAGAAGGTGAAGGAGGTTCAGGTGCTGCTTAATCACCAGGATGTCAAGACCTTACAGGGAACAAATTTCTCGGACCGTGCCGCCTTGAACCTGGTTCTGGAGGATGATGCCAAGGGGGCCTGGACGGGATTCCTGGAAGCCGGTCTGGGAACGACGATGCAGGAGAGTGATGCTGACAGGCTGTTGCGAGACGGAAGGCTGATGGGGATGATGTTCGGGGGAAGAATGCAAAGCCTGTCGATGTACAAATGGAACAATACCGGCAAGGGCATCAAAGACGAAGTGCGCAATCTCG
>DGTJ01000083.1:13120-20265 GCA_002393725.1 Prevotella sp. UBA4339
CTCGATGCTCCAGACTTGGCGGCTAACCGATATCTGATGAACGACTCGCGCCTGATGGCCACCAACTGGCTCCGTAAGATTGGAAAAGACGGAAGTGTCAGGCTGCAATTGAGCGGATATCTGGACCAGACTACAGGAAACCGCACCACAGAGACTACTTATTCTGATGCGTTGGGAGGCATCATAATGAGGGAGACGGAGCATGGCGAGAACAATGCAAGCGAATGGAAGGGGGAATTGGAGTATAAGTATGATGGCAAACACTTGTATGTGAGTAATGTAATAGGCGGCTATATTGACTTTAATAACAGTTGGGCCGAAACACAGATAAACAGTATTACACTACGGCAAGAGGCCAGCCCGCACCGAAGATGGATTAGCGACAACCTGCAGATTGTGAAGTCGACAGGTAATAGTCAGTCATTACAACTGAATGGATATGCGGGCTACAATTACCAGCCAGGCACCCTTCTGCTGGCTGACAATACTGTCCAGCATGTTGACCAACACGATGCAAAGGTCAGTACCAGCCTGACTTTCCAGCATAAACTGCTTAAACGGCTGAACGTCTCCTACTTGGCAGGTTTCGACTACAGCAGGCAGAAATTCTACGTATGGCATGAAGGCACAGCCCGCAAAAACGACGGCTACACACTGCTAAATACCCACGTCAGACCGTCGCTGAGTATGAAGACGGGGGCGCTTACTTATAACGCATCTGCAGATATCAGGCTCTTGAACCGTCATTTTGGTGCACTGACTGACACAAGGCTCGTTGCTGAACCTTCATTAAGTGTCTTATATAAGATGACGGCCAGGCTTCAGGCAAGAGTCTCTTACGACTATGGGGTTGCTCCGTCATCGTTACCCAGCATGACTCTCATTCCGCTTTTTGATAGCTATCGCAGCTCTACGACAGGTACTGGCGATTTCTTTATGTCTGGAAGGCACAAAGGATTGCTCAGAATGGAATATTCCGACCCTTTGCGTGGACTTTTCTGCTTTCTCGACGGCTTGTTTGTCTGTCAAGACATGATGCCTGTCTACAATAGCTCCCTTAACGGTATCATATATCACCGTGAGGCTACAGGGAGTTATTCCAATTACCAAACCTGGCTGCTCAAGGGCAGGGTGAGCAAGTCGCTTGGAAGCATGAGAGGCCTGGTGTCTGTAAATGGTGACGTGCAGAGCAATCACTATGTTGCTATGATGCGGGGACAGCAGCAAGCTTTCCGAAGCGATGTTTATCAGGCAGGGGCATTCTTCTCGCTGCGGCCTTTCGGCTTCCTGTCGATAGAAGAGAAGAGCCTGTACATGCACAGCAAACTGGTTTGTAAAGACAATCGCAATTTGGACAGGCCTGCCCTCCGATGCTTCAAGCACAATCTGAAACTCTATCTGACTTTAGACAAATGGCAGATAGGATGGACTCATGACATTTATCACAGCAACGACCATTCGGTATCGTTTACCTATTTCTCCGATTTACAGATATCTTACACCACCAAGACTTATGAAATAGGCATGATGATGGGTAACATATTCGGCAGCAACAGTTATGAGCGCAGACTGACCAATACCGATGCCACAGTCTGTGTGGTTAATAGTCTGCGCCCTCGGGAGCTGATGATTAAGGCAAGCCTTAACCTATAATTATCTATTATAGCTCGAATCCGTATCCTACCGTGAATGTAAACCCACGGTTGTTACCTGACGCCGCCTCCGAAGCCGCCTCCTGAGAAGCCGCCTCCGCCACCTCCCCAAGAGGAGTGACCGCCCTTGCCCGAAGCACGGGCCTCACGGGCTGCCTTATTGGCAACGGCACGCGAAGTGCTGGAGTGCATAGTAGAATAAATCATCGGCAGAGTCATATCATCGGCCATCTGACCAGCGATCTTATCCATATTGAAGTATTCTGGATTGATCTTCTTCATATCCTTGATCACCTGGTCGGCAATGCCGAAGAGAGTGGCATATATCATATAGTCCTTCCACAGCGACACCTCGCCGACATGACGCTCATCGAGAAGTGAGAACTCCTTCAGGAACTTCTTTAGTCCGAACACCTGGCGCACGTCTTCCTGCCTGTCCTTGTATGCTGCTATGCCCGTCTTGGTGTGAAGGGTATTAATAAAGGAGTCGGTGATACTCTCGTTCTTAGTACTCTTCATGAACGACTTCAGTTCACGAGGCTCAAGTATCGTGTCGGCACCTGCTGCCTTCTGGAAGATGGAATGCACCTTGCGCAGCAGCAATGGCTGGTCTTCGTAGTTCTTCAACTCATGGATAACGAAATTGCTCTCAGTCTTCCCCTTGCTGTTCATCCGCTGCTCGATACTGATAGCCCCCATATTGATGAGTTTCAGTATGCAGGCAGAAAGCAGATTATTGTAGTCAGTACCAAAATACTTATAGGCATTAAGCATGTCGTTGGCCTGCTGCAGATTGCCTTTCAGCGGTATGTCGCGGTACCAGTTAAGGTCCTTGTTTACCTTCCTTCGTGCCCGCCATACATAGATCAGGTACCATATTCCAGAGAGAATCGGCAAGACGAAGGTACACAAGACAAAGATAATCAATGGGATTATACTTTCATCATCATCTGTGCTGTAGTCACTTCCCTCAAAAGCCTGTGCTTTCTTCTGCTCAAAAGTCTCTTCTTCCTGAATAGTCGGTTCAAACATACCTTTGTTGAACCTCACCATAATATACAATGCACCTCTGCTGCCGAAAGGTTCAGTATTATAGACCTCTATCTTACCATTTGAAAAGGCAAGCTCTCCTCCGAACCTGAATCCCCAGATACCACAGTTGTCCTCTGAGAAAAGAATAGAATCCTCTGCCTCAATGGTCAGTCGGGCATTATCAGGCTTAGGTGAGACGTCGGCATCCAGGAACACGTGCCGGATAGCATCTGCATCAGTATAGGAGTGGACAAGGCTTGTAATGGTATAGCTTGTGATGTATGTCCGCTCACCACTCTCGCCAAGTCCCCAGCAGAGCTCATAGCCATTATGCTTGTACACTATACCGCATTTGCCCTCTTTCCAGCTACGGCCTCTATCGATGTCCCAGCTACCAATGTTCTCAAACACTCGTCCCATCTCGTCGCTGACCTGAAGGTCGCGCACTTCGCTGCCTCCCATATTGCCCAGTCCGATGTAGCACTCCGTTCCTTCTGAATCGATGCTCATCCGACGGGTCTCCGTAATACGCGCATCACCATTGTGGCTCAGCACCACACGGATGTCAAGGCTGCTAAGATAAGGACGCGCCGAGACGCTGAGTGCCATCAGCCAGCACCCGACACCTATCAGCCATCTCCCTAAATCACTTCTTGAATGCTTCATCGAGATTAGGATACTGTTTCTTTTCTTCGCTGTCTACCTTCAGATAATCTTTCTGATCGAAGTGAAGCATGGAGGCCACGATGCTTGAAGGCCACTGGCGCACCATGCGGTTCATCTTTGTAGCGGTATCATTGTATATCATACGTGACATGCGTACATTCTCCTCATACTGCTTCATCCCCTCCTGGGCCTCCTTATACAGGTCGCTGGCCTTAAGCTCCGGATAGCGCTCAAACACTACGTTCAGTCTTCCCATCATCTGCGTGAGCAGGTCGCTCTGCTCGTTGATGGCTGCAGGTGTGTTTGCATTGCCGAGATTTCCGCCACGAGCCTGAACAGCCTGGATGATTGTATCCGACTCATGCTTTGCATACTGAGCAGCCGTCTTTGCCAGCGCTATAACGGCATCGAAACGTGAATTGAGCTGAACCTCTATCTGGCTCAGTGCGTTCTTGCACAACTCGTCGAGATTTACCAGCGAGCGCTGGGTTGATACGAAATAGCCTCCTACGATGACTATTAATGCGATGATAATAATTGCTGTCATAACTATAATAATTTATGGTTCTTTTGGGCACAAAGATACGAAATCTTTTTGTATTAGAATAAAAAGTCGTCGAAAAAAACTCAGGAAGTGGTCGAAAGTCTCATTGCACATATTGTTTTTCGCCTTACCTTTGCACCAGAAACAAATAAAAACGATAAGGATATGAAACAGATTAGATTTTTCTTCGTGATGATGATGCTGACGATTTCAGCAGTGGTTATGGCTCAGAAGACCATCGTCAAGGGTACCCTGATGTCAAAAGCTCAGAATGAAAGCGAACCCTTCGCCACCGTCCGCGTGTTTAAGGCTGGCAAGAGCGAAAAGCCTGTGGCTATGTTCCTTACTGGCGAAGACGGCCAGTTCTCTCAGGAGGTGAAAGGCAAGGGTAAGTTTGATATCGTATTCAGCAGTGTGGGCAAGGAAGACCTGCGTCAGACTGTCGAACTTGGCAATAGCGAGCTGCTTGACCTTGGTACTATATATATTAAGGAGAATGAAAACATGATCAAGGATGTTGTCGTAGTAGCACAGAAGCCTCTTGTAAAGATGGAGGTAGACAAGATGAGCTACAACGTAGCAGAGGATGAGGACTCAAAGTCTAATACTGTTCTCGACATGCTCCGCAAGGTACCTATGGTTACCGTCGATGGTCAGGATAATATTTCTGTCAATGGCTCTTCGTCATTTAAGGTGTATGTCGACGGAATGCCAAACGTCATGTTCTCAAGCAATCCGTCAATGGTGTTCAAGAGCATGCCAGCTACCGCTGTAAAGAGTATCGAGGTGATAACCAATCCTGGTGCCAAGTACGATGCAGAAGGTGCTGCCGGAGTGCTCAATATCATTATGAACAAGCAGAATCCTCAGGCTGCCCAGAGCATGAACGGATATAATGGCAGTGTACGTGCCTCTGCAGGAAACAAGCAGGTTGGCGGTAGCGTATTCTTCAGCGGACAGCAGGGGAAACTGTCATATAGCGCTAACGTCATGACATCATACAATAAGCCTGGCAATACAACTACAGAGATGGAACAAATCCAGGACAACGGGACTTCTCAGCTTATGACCTCAAGCAGCAATGTTAAGACTCCATTCACAATGGGAAGCCTTACACTCGGATATCAGCTCGACTCCATGAGCGTCATCAATGCTACAGCACAGGTAAACAGCATGTCGATGAAAAGCAACGGCACATCGACAACCACTATGGGCGGTGCTGCCTATGGCAACGGATTCAGCTATGGTAGCACCAGCGATATGAAGAACTCGCGCACATCCTTCAGCGGAAGCCTCGACTACCAGCGCTTCTTCAACAAGGAGCACACTCAGTCTCTCGCCTTCACATATCAGTTGAACTACAGTCCTGCCACTACAGAGATGACCAACAACTTCGGTACTGCCTCTTCGCTGATAGACCTAACGAACCGCTATTCTGAAAATAAGGATAAGACCACCAATCATACCTTCCAGCTCGACTACACCATGCCTCTTGGCATCGGCCAGACTCTTAACCTCGGAAGCAAACTGCAGCTCCACGATGCCACGTCCGACTCTAAGTACTATCTGAAGGATGTCTACGATGCCAGCTCAAGCTCGGAGTATGAATACAAGAACTCTATACTGGCAGGCTATGGCGAATATGCCGGCAACTTCAACAGCTTCGGCATCAAGGCTGGTGTAAGATACGAGTATACCTGGCAGGATGTACAGTACCATCTTGGCAACGGTCAGGACTTCAAGACCAACTATGGAAGCCTCGTTCCTACAGCAAGTATGCAGTACACACTCTCTCAGGGAAGCAATCTCGGACTGACTTACAACATGCGTATCTCACGCCCAGGAATCTCCTACCTCAATCCATACGTCGACAAGACAAACCCTATCGCCCTCACATACGGTAATCCTGACCTCGACGTTGAGAAGGCCCATAATATATCGCTCGTGTACAACATGTTCACCCCGAAACTGATGGTAAACCTCAATCTCCATCACAACTTCGTTGACAATGCGATATCACAGTACAGCTTCTACGACAGCAACAACCTGCTCAACACCACATACGGCAATGTAGTAAAGAGTCACCAGACAGGTATGAGCGCCTACGTCAACTACCTTCTCACTCCTAATACCCGTATCTTCATGAACGGCGGCCTCAACTACACTGACCTGCGCAGCGATGCTCTCTCACAGAGCAACAGCGGATGGACAGCAAACATTATGGCCGGACTGCAGCAGACACTCCCCTGGGACCTCAAGCTCAGTGCATTCGCCATTACATCCACAAAGAACTACACCCTTCAGGGCTGGAGCGGTGGATTCAACCTCCTCACAGCAAGTCTCTCAAAGTCACTGCTCAAAGACAAGCTCAACCTGAGCGTTTCAGGACTTGTGGGACTCAACGACGGCGGATGCCTGAAGATAGAGAGCTATAGCGAGGGCAAGAACTTCACGAGCCACACAAACATCAAGGTGCCTATCTACGGCGTGACATTCACTGTAAGCTACACCTTCGGCAACTCAAAGATGATGGCAAAGCAGCACACCAGCCGCGTACAGAATGACTTCATCGAACAGCAGTCACAGGGTGAGATGATCAACAGTGTTGGTTCCGGCTCAGGATCAGGCAATTCAAATATGCCACAATAGTTAATTAACCGATTCATACTTTATTTTTCTCTCCCGCAGCAAATATTGTGCGGGGGAGATTTTGTAGTCTCAAAAAAACTTTATAACTTTGCAGCGATGAAGAAAATAGAAAAGAAAGATATCTGGCTGTTCCTGACACAGGCTGCTCTATGGGTGGTCTTCATGCTTGTTTTGCCCCTGGCAACTTTCCTCAGCACTCAGGACTTTGATGCCACTAAGACATCATTCCATGTGGTATGGGGGCTACTCCGGTCTCCTTTCATTATCTATTTCGCTAATTTCTATATCCTTGGACCCTATCTGTTCTTCCGACAAAGATATTGGCTGTTTACACTTTGCAACCTTGTGGCGATACTTGGCTTGAACTACGGATTCTTCTACCTATGGATGGCCCGCGACACAATCCCCGAAGCAGCGAATATGACGCCAAACATGTGGATAGGCTTTTTCTCCGGCTTTTTCATGTTCCTGCTGCTTAACGGTTTCGTGGCTGCTGTAGCTATCGGAATCCGTCACTTCATGCGCACTCGTAAAATCAAAGAGCAGCTGAAGGAAGAAAAGGCTAAGAACACAGAGGCAGAACTCGCCTGGCTGAAGAACCA
>DGTJ01000083.1:20385-21269 GCA_002393725.1 Prevotella sp. UBA4339
ATGCTGCCCAGGATGCCATTGCCCAACTCAGTGATTTGCTGCGCTACGCAATGTACGAGACTAACAAGAATACTGTCCCTATCGAGGGCGAGGTGGAGTTTATGCGCAACTATATCTCACTGATGAAGCTCCGTTGCAATGAGAAGACTGAGGTGACTACCACCTTCGACATAAAGAAGAGCGTGGAGATAGCGCCCCTATTGTTCATCTCTCTGGTAGAGAATGCATTCAAGCACGGAGTAAGCAGCAACCGACCTTCAAGAATTGATATCCGCCTGCTTCAGAATGAAGATGAACTGATATTCGACTGCGACAACACCAACTACCCGAAGGACGATGCAGACCGAAGCGGCTCAGGCATCGGACTGGAGAACACTCGCCGGCGACTGGATCTCATATACCATGGCCGCTACGAGTGGGAGCAGTCGCTCAACGACGACATCTACCACGTACGCATAACATTGAGAAACGAACAGACAAAAGAATGAACACAAGACTCTCATGCATGATCGTCGATGACGAACCTCTTGCAGTGAAACTGTTAGAATCGTTTGTAGCCAAGACACCTGACTTGGAACTTCTCGGCTCCTTTACCGACTCTGTCGAAGCCATCAATGCCGTAAAAGAGCGGAAGCCCAATCTGCTTTTCCTCGACGTTCAGATGCCGGACCTCAATGGTATGGAACTGGCTCACATGATACCTGAGGGCACTCGCATCATCTTTACCACTGCCTTCAAGGAGTATGCATTTGAGAGCTACGAGGTAAAGGCGCTCGACTTCCTGCTTAAGCCAATACGCTACAATAAATTCATCGCTGCCGTTGACAAAGGGAGGGAGTGGTTCTTCTCGAGGAATGAGAAATGTGGAATGTGGAATGTGGAAT
>DGTJ01000083.1:21410-39165 GCA_002393725.1 Prevotella sp. UBA4339
AATGTGGAATGCGGAATGAGGAATGAGAATACTTCTGCCGATGAATCTGGGGATAACAGTAATCTCATTCCACATTCCACATTTCACATTCCACAAAGCCCTACCCCCTCCCCCCTTCCTCGAAAATTATTCCTCAAGGTAGACGGCGAATACCGGCAGATAGCAATCAGCGACATCATGTATGTCAGCGGCATGAAGGACTATGTGATGTTCTACCTCGTGGATACTCGCAAGCCGCTCATCACTCACCTGACGATGAAAGCAGTAGAAGAGATGCTGCCACAGGAACAGTTCATGAGGGTACATCGCTCCTATATCGTTGCACTCGACAAGATACGGAAGGTTGACCGCAACGACTGTATTTATATCGGTGAGGAGATCATACACGTCACTGATGCCTTCCTGCCACAATTCCAGAATTATCTAAAACGAATGATTATATGAGAAAACTACTTCTATTTCTACTTCTGGCCGTAGTATGCCAGTATGCTAATGCCAACAAGACTTTTCCTGTTAAGGGTTCTTTCGTAAGTCCTGCCGACAAGCACATCCTTTACACAGGACGTATCAGCTTTGCCAATCCAGAGCGCCCGGCATGGAACTTCCCCGGAATACAAATCATTGCTGCTTTCGAAGGGACGTCACTGCGCATGATGGCTAAGCCCAAAAGCGGATATTTCATGGCTCAGATCGATGGTGCCGAACCTTTCAAGGTAGCCTTCCGTAGTAAGCAGGATTCACTGGTCAGCCTGGCCACTGCACTTCCCTATGGCAGACACATCGTCAGGCTGATGTATATCATAGAGGGATATGAGTTCTACCCAGAGTTCTGGGGCTTTGTGCTCGACAAGGGATGCTCCCTCGTTGACGCACCGGCTCTTCCATCAAGAAAGATCGAGTTCATCGGCAATTCCATCACATGCGGCTATGGCAATGAGGGATGTGTAAAGGAGGAGCACTTTGAGTATGAGACAGAGAACCACTACTACAGCTATGCCTCTATTACAGCCCGCAATCTTGATGCCCAGCACTGGGTGGTTGCCCGTAGCGGTATTGGAGCATATCGCAACTATGGTGGTCCGAAGGAGGGTACACCACGTTCCTGCATGCCAGTACAGTATGAATATACAGGCTATGCCTATGACAGCGATCTTCGTAAGAATGCAGGATTCGATAGTGAGAAATGGGATTTCAGCCGTTTCCAGCCTGATGTAATATGCATCAACCTTGGCACTAACGACCTTTCTACCAACAACTACTCTCTGAAACTTCTAAAGGAGGGTTATCAGAAGTTGCTAAAGTTAGTGCGCAAGAACAATCCCAAGGCAAAGATTGTGTTCCTTACCGGTACAATGCTTAATGGAAGGGAACTACAGGAATGCAGACAAATTCTTGACGAGGTTGCTGCCGAGGCAAAGAAGGCTGGTGACAAGGAAGTCTATCGTTTTGACATGACTCCAATGGCTGATGAAGAGTGGATAGGCAACGACTGGCATCCGAACATCTATCAGGATGAGAAGATGGCAGTAGAGTTAACCGCCTGGCTCCGCAGTCTGATGCAGTGGTTCTAAAATAGCCATCAGGTCGCTCATCGTCTCTGCCCTAAGCATTGCGATGCGGGTAGGCCTGAAATTGGCAATACCCTTAAATATAGGTGTGGCAGCGAGGTGTCTTCTTGTGTGGAGGATGCCTCGCTTCTCGTCAATACGCTCCACATTGATTCTCAGCAGCTCTTCCAGGATGTCTATCTTCTCATTATAGGTCAGCTCGGCATTGCCGGTGTTGTCCAGATAGTCACGCACCTCCTTAAAGATCCAAGGACGCCCGAATGTTGCACGGCCTATCATTATCGCATCGACACCATAATCGTCGAAAGCTCTCTTTGCCTCTTCAGCCGATGTGATATCGCCATTGCCTATAATAGGGATATGTATTCTTGGATTGCGCTTTACCTCACCGATAAGAGTCCAGTCGGCATTGCCCGTGTACATCTGGCTCCGGGTACGTCCGTGTATCGTCAGAGCTTTTATACCACAGTCCTGAAGCTGCTCGGCAAGTTCTGTGATTATCAGCTGCTCATGATTCCATCCCAGACGGGTCTTCACCGTCACAGGTAATTTCACGGCATCAACCACCTTTCGCGTGATGTCAAGCATCTTGGGGATATTCTGCAGCATTCCTGCCCCAGCTCCCTTGCCTGCCACTTTCTTCACCGGACAGCCGAAGTTCAGGTCAATGAGATCAGGCCCTGCCTGCTCCACTATCTTTGCAGCCTCAACCATTGCATCTGTGTCACGCCCGTATATCTGTATTCCCACAGGACGCTCTTCATCGCTAATAGTCAGCTTGCTGATAGTTGACTTAACATCCCGTATCAGTGCCTCGGCACTTACAAACTCGGTATATACCATCGATGCTCCGAACCTCTTACAGAGTAGCCGGAAGCCGATGTCTGTCACATCTTCCATAGGCGCCAGAAACACTGGCTGCTGTCCGAACTCTATGTCTCCTATCTTCATCTGCTACTACTTGATATAAGGAGCAAAGGCACGATCGTAATCTTCACTCTCCGACAACTTGCCGTCTACCAGGCAAACAAGCTCTACATTGGCACGAAAACATATCTTCTCATCGGAAGCTCTGTAGATATCGTGATGGAAGATATACTTAAAACCATCCTTAGTGAGTTTCAGACACGACAGCATCTCGTCATCGGGACGCAGCGGATACTTAAACTGCATGGACATGCGAGCCACTACTGCATCTACTCCTCTCTCATGCATCTCGGCAAAGCTGAGACCACACTCCTTAAGAAACAGGTGACGGGTATGCTCACAATAGTGCAGATAGTTTGCGTTGTTGACGATTCCTTCGATATCGCACTCGTAGTCACGCACTTGCATACGAGTCTGGAAAATATAGTTTCTATTCATAATTCAGACACGAAAACGTATATATGAACGGTCATCAAAGGAGTTGTTGCCTTTTGCAAAAGCCTTTGTGGCCTTAAATTCTCCTATGTTCAACGGATCATTCTGCCGCTGCCATTCCAGCCGCTCTTCCGATGCTGCAAGGGTAGGCTCAAGGAAGGGATAACCATCGCTTGCAAGAATCACCTCCCAGGGTTTGAAGTCGAGGGTGATAACACGCACATACTGCTGAGGTATGGGAAATCCGTCGATGACTGCATAAGTCTTATTCTGATGCTGCATGGTCTCAAGCATGCGAGGGATAATAGCCTCTCTGGCCGTATCATGCTCCAGGAATATCTCCTTAGGTTCACGGCTATCATTGATTATCGCAGCACGCTGCTCAGCCAGCTCCTGCTCGTATGGCTTGGGATTGTCGTAGTACTGCCCCCCCACAATACACTGGCAGTCGCCAATCATCCATATCTCACGATTCAGCCTGCTGTATACTATAGCCGATGCCGTGAGCCGCTCCTCAGGATGTTCAGCCAGCCTCTGGAGGTCGCGCTTATTGTAGTGACTGGCTATGGCACGGGTTACCCCATTACAGAACTGCCGGCACGTCAGATTGCCTTTGGCATGACGCACATACCGGCTGATAAGCTGCATGCAATATCTCCCGTTGCTCCTGAAAAGGCTGAACCTTCGGTCTGTCTTCGATGTAGAGCCGTCGATTACAGCAATATAGTCATCGGTTACAACAATCCCGTCCTCACACTTCTTTGCAGGATTCTTTGCAACAATATACTGCTCTATAATCTCCATCGCTGAGCAAGAATACAACAATATTACTGAATGTGGATTAACTTGTGGGTCTGGAGTGAGAGATGCCACTGCGGATGCTTCATGATGTACTCTACGCACTGACGGGTCACCTCCCGGTTGCGCTCGGCATTGCCTGTGTCACAAGGCTGCAGGTTCAGATACATACACGACACCCTACCCCATGATTCCGGATCGTGGATACCATCAAACACCACCTTCACCTCATCCACCTTCTTTGCTGACAGGGCTGGGGCATGCTCTACAAAACAGTTCTTCGGCGAAAGTGTCACCCAGTCGATAGTAGGCGGAAGCGGACATGTGCCATTTGTCTCTATGGCGATATAGAAACCTTCGCGATGCAGAGCATCAATGAGTGCCTCGTCGACCTGAAGAGAGGGCTCGCCACCTGTTAGGACCACAAAGCCGCAGTCTTTCCATTTGGCTATTGCTTTTGTTATCTCATCGGCTGTCATTTCCTTGTATTCCCTGAAATCAGTATCACAGAACGGACACTTCAGGTTGCATCCACTGAACCTCACGAACACTGCGGCACGGCCCGTATGGCGCCCTTCGCCCTGCAGCGAATAGAAAATCTCATTTATACGATATGTCTTCATACCTACAGCAGATATTCGGGTTCGATAGGGAAACAGTCATCGTAGGCCTGGGCGACATTGCCGTCAGACTCTCTTACGATTGCTTTATAACACTCCGGGAACTTCTTCACCACCCACGTGGCAATATTCTCTGCTGTAGGGTTGAAAGGCAGCAGTTCGTTGAAGTTACCATGATCGAGATAGCCATGAACAGCCTCTTTGATATTCGTAAAATCAACTACCATACCGTCGGCATTCAGCTTCGTAGATGCCAGGTATACGGTGATAGTCCAGTTGTGCCCGTGCAGCCTCGAGCACTTGCTTTCATACGACAGGCTAAGCTGATGGCTGCCTGCCACTTCCATTTGTTTTGATATACAATAGATCATACTCTAAAAAGCTTCCATCATACAATGGGTAGGAAAAAAACGATACCGTTTTTTCAGTGATTATTTAATTTTCGGCTGCAAAGGTACAAATAATTAGCCAAAATACAAAAACTTTTTGCAGATTTTATTCATTCTTTGCTATGTTAAGCGAGGTGAACAACTATTTAAAGAGTCTAACGGGAGAGTATAACTACAGAAAATAGTTGTGTGCTTCATCTTTTTTAGTTACCTTTGCCTCCAGATACTGAATGCATGGAATGATTCAACAATTAAAAGAGACTGGAAATGAAGAAACTGACAAATAAGGAACGGGAGGTGATGGAGCTGTTCTGGCAGCATGGACCGATGTTTGTACGTGAACTCTTGGAGCATTATGAAGAGCCGCGTCCGCATTTCAACACGCTGTCAACTATAGTCCGGCGCCTTGAGCATGAAGGCTATATCGGGCATAAGCAATACGGCTCGACTTACCAATACCATGCTCTCGTCTCAGAGCAGGAGTATGCCAAGAGAAATATCTTCCGTCTGGTGGATGACTATATCGAGGATTCCTATAAAGGACTCGTATCGACATTCCTGAAGGAAGACAAACTCTCCGTCGATGAGCTCCGCGAACTGATATCCCAAGTTGAAGCATACAAAGAATCGAAGCGATAATGACCCTGTTTCTCACCTACGAACTGAAAGTGGCTATACTGATAGCCGTATTTTATATCTTCTGGCGACTACTGGTAGCCAACGAGACCTGGCATCGGCTTAACCGCATCGTACTACTGTCAACGGCAGTTGCCTCGTTCGTCTTGCCGCTCTGCGTGATAACCATCCACCAGACGGTGGAAGTGATGCCTTCAGCGACCGAGCCGATGCCCATTTCATCGACAATAGATGAGCCACTGGTATCACAAGAGGCGATGCCTGCGCTGACAGCCGAAAAGGCAGAACAACCATTTAATTGGCAATTGCTGATCACCATTATATATATAATAGGTGTGTTAGTGGTTCTGTCGAAGATGGTATTGTCTCTGTGGCGGTTGCACAAGATGATAGCCGAAAGCGAGATTCATCCTTTGTCCGACGGACGTAGGATAGCCGTCTGTGAAAAGGCCAAGTCACCTTTCAGTTGGTGGAAAACAGTATTCCTGAATCATAAGGATTTTGAAGAGGGCACCACAGCCCTCCTGACTCATGAACTGGGACATATTCGTCTGCATCACTCTGCCGATGTGCTCCTGGTGGAACTACTCACTGCCCTGCAATGGTTCAACCCTGCGATGTGGATGCTACGTGCCGATCTGCGCACCATCCACGAGTATGAGGCAGACCAGCAGGTGATCTCTCACGGATTCAATGACATTCAGTATCTACAACTTTTAATCCGTAAGGCCGCCAGCCAGAGCGGGTACTCTCTGGCCAACGGTATCTCTAACAGTGCCCTCAAAAAACGCGTAACAATGATTATGAAACCAAAATCAATTCATAGGCAGTGGCTTCGCTATGCCTATCTGCTACCCATCATAGCCATATCGCTGGCAACGTCGGCCAAAGTCCAGAAGGAAGAAGTGACTAAGTCAGATTCTTCCATCATTACTACCGATGATTCTGCGATTATTCTTGGACAGAAGGACGGCAGGGAGTGCATCGGTGTGAAAGCCCCAGTCGGTGCTTTCTTCTCCTGGCTGGTAAATGGTCAACTGGCAGAGAGAGGCGATGTAAAGGAGGATGACCGTTGGAACGTAAGGCAGTATTATGACATTGATGATTATGTGATAAAACTCGATGGAAAGGAGATCAGCAAGGACAACATCCCTCAAGTGCCCATAAGCAGCATCAAGGAACTGAAGTACTTGCAAGGCGAGAAGCCCCGCGTCATAGAGCTTTACACCAAGTATGTATCAGGCTTTAACCGGACAGAGAACATCAAGTGGCCAGAGCAATATCAAGACCAGATAAAACGCTGGATGTTCTTCAAGGTTGTAGATGCCGCTACAGGCAAACAACTGAGTGGTGCCGAGGTTACTGTTGCCGAAACGGGGCAAAAGGCTCTCACCAATGCCGAAGGCTGGTGCGAACTGAAGATTGCGCTCGGCACTACTGTCAAGGCTTCTTATCAGGGCCTTGAACCTCAGAACGTCAAGATAGACAAGATGAGTGGCAATGAGATACTTGGCCATACGTTCTGGATGAACAAGCCCGAAGAGTGCATCTATATAGACAAAGATGTTGATAGCAAGCCTGTTTTCAGCGGAAACAAGGAAAAGTGGTTTGCCGAACACGTCAATCTATCGGAATCCGCAAAAAAAGAGGGAGTACATCCTGTCACCGTCTGGGCTGTCATCAATGAGGACGGTTCCGTAAGCGGTGTTCGCCTCATGCAGGGAGTAAGAAAGGAACTCAACGACGAAGCCATCCGACTTGTCAGCAGCATGCCCCGCTGGCAAGCAGCAACGAAGGACGGCAAGAAGGTAAAGTGTCTCAGTCTTGTCAGGGTAAACTTCGCCTGATAGCGAGCCAAAGCCATGTATGGTCCGTAATCGGTGGGTCGTTGCCTTTGAAGCCGGCATTAAGTCATAGCGAGGCCGTACTTCCCGAATCTGCCACTTAAGTCGCAGGATGATAGGACTTAAGTCGCGAGACGCTGCCACTTAAGTCACAGGAGCTTGCGACTTAAGTGGCAGATTAAAGAGGAGGTACTTCGAAAGCTCTGAGGGTAAGGCTCGAAGCAACAGAGCCCCGTTGTCATCACATAAACAGATGGTACATTCCCCCGGCAAGGGGTTTTACGACGCCTTTCATCTCCAGTTGGAACAGCAGAGCCACAAGCTGGCTGATGGGAATGCTGCACTTCACGCTGAGGATATTTAGTTGCAGGTCGTTGGTCTGTTGCAGCAAGTCTACTATCTTCTGCTCATCGGGAGAGAGGTCTGGAAAGAGATTTCTCTCGATTCCATCGGCATAGCCCTGCAGCCTGAGCTGCTCATCGTGCCAGCCCATGGCATTCACGAAGTCTTTGGCAGAGCCGATCAGTCCTGCAACGTTGTCACGAATAAGATTGTTACATCCCTCAGAGAATGCCATACCAACAGCACCGGGGAATGCGAATACCGCCCTGTCATAGCTCTGCGCAATCTCTGCAGTTATCAGCCCTCCGCCCTTGGCTGCGCTTTCAACGACGATACAGGCATCCGAAATGCCGGCCACGATACGGTTTCGTCGTACGAAATTCGGCTTGTCGGCATTCGTCTGAGTCATAAATTCTGTAAGCAGCCCTCCATGAGTGACCATCTCAGCAGCCGTTTCACGATGGCGATAGGGATATATCTGATCGAGCCCATGGGCAAGCACCCCCACCGTTTGATAGCCACATTCGAGAGCCTGGCGATGAGCACAGATGTCAACTCCATAAGCCAGCCCGCTGACGATAAGCACTTCTGGGCAATACTGCTGCAGACGGCTTACGAAGTTACGAATGAGATCAATGCCATACTGTGTGCACCTGCGGGTACCGACGATGTTTATTATCTTAGCCTGATTCAAGTCGGCATTACCTTTATAATATAGCACGATAGGGGCATCTGTACACTCCTTAAGCCTCTGAGGGTAGTCATCGCTGTCGAGGGTAAGGGCACGGATACCATGTTCACGCATATACTGGAGCTCGAATTCTGCCCTTTTCATCGGTTCATCCCAGTCTTTCAATGCCTCTACGAGCCGAGGGGCGCAGTCTTCAACGACATCTCCTATCTCATTGCGATGCTCATATATCAACTGGGCACTGCCAACAGTCTTATACAACTCCAGAGCCTGCTGGAAGTTGAAGTTTGTAAGGCGTGTCATCGCCATAGCATAGAAAATCTCCTGTTCGTTCATAGTCAGTTACGTTTTAAGTATTCATATCCGAAACGACAGCGAAGGCAGTCCTTCTTGTCGCAGTATTCTTTCTTCAGTTGTATCAGCGCCTGAGAGTCGCCGGCAGTCTTCACCGGCAGTCCCACCTGTTGCCACATGCGGATGATATTATTGTTTTCTGCCTTAAGTTGTTCGAGGAAATCGAAGGCTCTGTCGCAGAGCACCTCTTTCCCCCGATGGCGCCCCACGGCAAAAAGCATAGGAATAGCCGTGTTTATCATCAGCAGATTGATGGAACCGTAGGAAAGATGCTTCTTGTTCATGTCACTCGTCGACCCGAAGGTATAATGGGTTTCCCAGTAAGGAGTGACGTGCGAGCTGAGCAGTGCCTTCAGCTGTTCTATCGTATCACACTCTATCAACTGGCTCAGCCCCGCCTTGCGCTGATAATAGAGGTTAGCCAGCTGCGAGATTCTTATGTGCGGAAAGTTCTGGGGCCGCAGCCTGAGGAAGCGCCAGAGCTTATAATCCATCGGTTTCATCGAGAATTTGTGCGCCAGATAGAGGTATTCGTTACGCAACTTAGCGAAGTACCCTTCGTTGAGCGCCGTCTGCTGATAGTAGTCGGGGATGGTGTTTAGTTCGAGCAGTCCCGCCTGCCCCATGAATATTGCTTCTATCTGGAAGAGGTCGTCACGATGATGTGCCACAGCCTGTAGCGGTATGGCCCTCGCCCATTGTTCGAACGCATCGCTGTTGATACTGAAACCGTAGCTTCGTGCCAGGGTCATGAAATACGCTTCTTCCCATGAACCTCCGCACAACTCTACCCTGCGGCGGATTGCCTCTGTCTTCTGCTCCAGACGTTCTGTCTGCAAAGCTGCCATCCAGGCATGTATCTTCAGGGGTGTCAAAGAAGGCATGACCTTATAGCACGGAGGGTAGCTGTCGGTCTTTAGCAGTTCTTCGTAGTGCTCTCTCACGAGCGGGGGCACCTCAAGCTGCATCTGATGCAGATATTCGCCTCGTGAGTTCTTGACGTCGGTATCTATCTCTCCTGCCACATGCAGCACTACATTGTCGTAGCGGCTGTCCCGGTCATGCCCGTGAAGATACCAGTCGGATGACTTGTCGTGAATCTCTACATTACCCACCCACATCGTATCGCCTATTACCACTTTAGAATTGAAGAAGTCAGGGCCGGCATTGCGGTTATGCAGCCCAGGGTCGATCACCTCGACGGGCTTGCCGTCGGTTGTCTTTAATTCCCTCAAGGGAAACATCTTGTGCTTAAACACATAATGAAGGAGTTGCTCCATAGTTATAAATTTAAAAATTGCTAACACTGCTGCAAAAGTAACATATATTTTTTAAATCGCCAAGGAAAAAGGAAGAAAATTATCCGATTATCGAAAAAAGTTACTACCTTTGCAGCGTTTTAATTCGAATTAAGTATGAAAATAGCTTTAATCGGCTACGGAAAGATGGGCAAGATGATAGAGCAGATAGCCCTCAGCCGTGGTCATGAAATCGTGAGTATCATTGACATTGATAACCAGCAGGACTTCGACAGCCCTGAGTTTGCATCTGCCGACGTGGCAATAGAATTCACCGCTCCTCAGGTGGCTTATGGCAATTACCTGAAGGCCTGGGCAAAGGGTGTAAAGGTGGTCAGCGGTTCTACCGGGTGGCTGAAGGATCATGGCAACGACGTTCGCAAGGCATGCTCAGAGGACGGCAAGACGCTGTTCTGGGCATCAAACTTCTCTATCGGTGTGGCTATCTTCTCAGCCGTAAACCGTTATCTGGCAAAGATCATGAACCAGTTCCCTCAGTATGACGTTGAAATGGAAGAAACTCACCATGTGCATAAGCTTGACCACCCCAGTGGCACAGCCATCACCCTGGCAGAGGAAATTGTAGAAAACATCGACCGTAAGGAAGCTTGGCGGGAGGACACGACAGATCCTAAATTCCTGCGAATTGACCATATCCGTCGCGGTGAGGTGCCAGGAATACACACCATCCGCTATGACTCGGATGCCGACCTTATTACTATTACCCATGATGCCCATTCCCGTAAGGGCTTTGCCTTGGGAGCAGTGTTGGCAGCAGAGTACACTAAGGAGCATCAGGGACTGCTCACAATCTCGGATATGTTTAAGTTTTAAAAGGTAAACAATTGATAAACAATCCTAAATTGCGCAACTATTGTTCTGAGGCGTTACGTCTAACCGATGAACAAAGGATAGAATTTATATGAAAACAAAGAAAGAACTGAACATGAAGGTCCAATGGGCCAAATTCATTGTAGTGCTCATCCTCTATCTACTCTTCCTATATTGGGTAAAGTCATGGTGGGGACTGCTCGTTATACCATTCATCTTCGACATCTATATCACGAAGAAGATCAAATGGCAGTGGTGGAAAGAATCGGAAGGCCCCACGAAGTTCATAATGTCGTGGGTCGATGCACTGGTGTTCGCACTCGTGGCAGTGTATTTCATCAATCTGTTTTTCTTCCAGAATTACGTGATTCCATCGAGCTCACTGGAGAAGTCACTGCTTACGGGCGACTATCTTTTCGTATCGAAAGTGAGCTATGGTCCCCGCATCCCACAGACACCTCTGACGATGCCTCTTACACAGCATACACTTCCTGTGGTAGAGTGCAAGTCGTATATCGAATGGCCCCAGTGGGACTACCGTCGCGTGAAGGGCTTCGGTCCTGTGCAGCTGAATGACATCGTGGTATTCAACTATCCCTCAGGCGACACTCTCTGCTCAGACATGAAATATCAGGCACACGACTTCTATCGCCTGTGCTATGAGATAGGTTACCAACGCTATCCCCAACGCCCTGACCCTGACTCGCTCGATGCAGGCTTGCGCCGACAGCTCTTCGAGGCCATCTATCAGGGAGGCCGACAGTTTATCGAAGAGAACCGGCAGGAGTACGGAGAGATTGTCACCCGTCCTACCGACCGCAGAGAGAACTACGTAAAGCGTTGTGTCGGCCTGCCAGGACAGACTCTTCAAATAAAGGACCGCATCATTTATCTCGATGGAAAGGCCAATAAAGAGCCAGACAACGTGCAGTACACATATCGCATGAAACTCAAGCAGAGCCTCAGCGATGAGGTGATGAAAGACCTCGGCATAACGATGGAAGACCTGATGAGCCTGAACACCTCAGGGTATATGCCTATGACGAAGCACGCTGTCGACGAGCTTAAGCGCATGAAGATTGCTGATAGCATCGAGCTGAACACTGAAGCCGAGGAATGGGATATCTATCCGCTGAACGGCAATCTGCACTGGACTCGCGACAACTACGGGCCGGTATGGATTCCGAAAAAAGGAGAATCCATCGCACTCGACATGGATAATATCGCCATCTATGAACGTCCTATCCGCACTTACGAAGGCAATCAGCTGGAGGTGAAAGACGGAAAGATATTCATCAACGGCAAGGAGGCAAAGGAGTACACCTTCAAGCTGGACTATTATTGGATGATGGGTGACAACCGCCACAACTCACTCGATTCGCGCTACTGGGGCTTTGTGCCCGAAGATCATATCGTAGGCAAGCCTATTTTCATCTGGTGGTCAAGCGACCCTGACCGTAGCGGATTCTCTGGAGTTCGATGGAACAGACTTTTCAGATTCGTTGATAATATAAAATAAGTGAAAGGAACGCTCCGATTTATAATCGCCTTGGCAATAGCATGTGCTACGATGCTTGCCTTCAGGGCTCTGGTGATGACAGTCTGCACCATAGAGGGTGACGGACTGTCACCACAGTTCATAGAGGGCGACAGGGTAGTTATCAATCGTTGGAGCTATGGGCTTCGCACAGGAGCGAAAGGCAGTCTCTTCGACTATGGGCGGATATGCCAGCAGAAGGTGCAAAAGGGTGATTTCATCGCATTTGAAGACTCTCTCGGACAGATACTGATATGCCAGTGTGCAGCCCTGCCAGGCGACACAGTATATCTGGGAAAAGGCAAAGCCCCTTGCGTGGTGCCGGGCATACAGAACTGCGATGACCAGGACTACTATTGGGTGAGGAGTATCGGCAAGAGTAATCCCATCGACAGCCGCCAGCTCGGCTTTATCCCTGAAGACCGCATCATCGGCAGAGCATGCCTGATACTCTTCAGCCACGATCCCAAAGCCCCGTTCTGGAAAGGTTATAACATTGAAAGACTGTTATTACCAAAATGAAGGCACTACTTAGTACAACATATTTCGGACCCGTGCAGTGGTATCAGAAGCTCTACCGTAGCGACGAGGCAATAATCGAGGCCTGCGAAAACTTCCAGAAACAGACTTACCGTAATCGTTGCATCATTGCCACTACCCAAGGCGTGCAGGCTCTCACCATCCCTGTGACAAGAGGCAATGACTCTACCATAAGAGATGTCAGGATAAGCGACCACGGCAACTGGCGGCACCTGCACTGGAATGCCCTGCAGAGCGCCTATGGAGAGAGTCCGTTTTTCGAGTATTACCAAGACGACATAAGACCATTCTTCGAAAAGCGATGGGACTTTTTGTTCGATTTCAACGAGGAAATAAGGTTAAAGGTCTGCGAGCTCATCGATATAGAGCCTACAGTAACACTGACCTCAGAATACTCTGACAGTTCAGATACTGCCAGGGACTATCGCTCTGCTATTAACCCCAAGCATCCTGTCCCCGATCCCGACTTCATGCCAAAGAAATATTACCAGGTGTATCTGCAGAAACATGGCTTCCTGCCAAATCTCTCCATACTCGACCTGCTCTTCAACATGGGGCCCGAAAGTATTTTCTATCTATAATAAAGAAATAATATGTATACCGAATATATTCCTCTCTGGGCTTGGATATTGTTTTACGTACTCGTGTTTATCATGCTTCTCATCGACCTGAAGTCGTTTGGCAAGAAAGGTCAGCATGAAGTAAGCGTGAGTGAAGCCCTGAAGATGACAGCCGTATGGATAGCTGTGTCGCTGGTGTTCTGCGCCGGCATATACATTTTCTATCCCGGAGGCATCAACGTAGCTCATGAGAAAGGCATGGAGTTCCTGGCCGGTTATCTGATAGAGAAGTCGCTCTCGATGGACAATCTGTTCGTGTTCCTGATGCTGTTCTCATTCTTTGGGGTGGAGAGAAAATATCAGCATGAAGTGCTCTTCTGGGGTATCTTCGGAGCACTCGTCCTGAGAAGCATCTTCATCTTCGCCGGCACAGCGATGATACAGCAGTTCGAGTGGATATTGGGACTGTTCGGTCTGTTCCTTATCTACACGGGAATAAAAATGTTCGGTCACAATGACGATGAGCAGGTGGACCCGTCAAAGAATATCTTCGTGAAGGTGTTCAAGAGATTCTTCCCAGTGACGGACAAGATGCATGAGGGCGATTTCTTCGTAATAGAGAACGGGCGCCGCCTGGCCACACCTCTCTTTATTGCCCTGATAGTTATTGAGACCACCGATGTGGCCTTTGCAGTAGACTCTATCCCGGCAGTATTCTCCGTTTCACGCGATCCGTTTATCGTGCTTACATCGAACATCTTTGCTATACTCGGTCTTAGGGCACTGTACTTTGCACTGGCAGCAGTAGCCAAGTACTTCGCTTATCTGAAATACGGACTCGGCATCATACTCAGCTTCGTAGGCGTCAAGATGCTTCTGGCGATGAATGAGTACGTGAATGCCATTGGCAGGCTTATTGGCATCGACATCAATATGCCTCACATTGAGGTGCCTACCCTGCTCTCACTGGCTATCATCTTCGGAGTGCTTGCTCTGTCGATGCTGCTTTCTGTGGTAATCACCCGCAAAAAGCGCCAAGAGCAATAATCAGTATTCGTCAAGTTTTTCCTGAAGTTTCTTCATTCGCTGCTTCTTTCGCCAGCTTTTACGCCATTTCTTCGGAACGAAGAGCCGATTAAATGTACTTATCAGGTCCATGCCTCGCTTGCCTCCACTAAGCAACTGAGCCTCAACTTTGTCAATGCCCAAGCGCTTCTGAAGTTCTGAGAAATCACGCTTCTTGCCCTTTCCGAATACTACCACCTCCTTGAGATTCAGAAGCTTCGAGATCATATAGACAGTGTCGCGCACTTCCTTGGAGTTTATGATCCGGCTTTCATAGTTTACATGCGAAAAGGCAAGACTCTTGCTGGATTTTGGCACATTGACTATTCCCATGGAGTCTGTTGTCAGAGTCAGATTCTTACATACCACGTTAGCGCCAGCCACTGGTACGAGTGTCTCAACGTCAACGACAGTCAGCTGTCTTTGAGGCACCTCCTTATTCTGCTCCTGACCCTGAGCCAGAGCCCCTGCCCCATTCAGAGCTATTGCCAACAATATGGTAAAAATCTTCTTCACGCTGCAAAATTAGCCATTCTTCCCTGCTTATCCAAATCCCTTAAGTCTAATTAAGCACTATTTGCAGCGCTTAAAACAATTTAAGTTTCTTTTAATTTGCAATTGCGCCTATATAAGCGATTAGACCTCGATATGACTTCAATATGACTTCGATTAGAGCTCGATATGACACCGATTAGAGACCGTAATGTAAGACACAAATAAAACTCATGGAGCCTGCACCGACAAAATTCCCTGCGCAGGATCCATGAATTTATACCTCATAATATTATAGTGCTTCGATTTCTTTCCCTGTCAGCCCTGTAAATTCAGCAATGTCTTCAACGGCATAGCCTTTTGCCTTCATCTTGCGGGCCATTTCGATATTTGCCTTGCGGACATCATCGGACGTATCCTCAAAGTCATCTGGCAAGGACTGCCATTCGTCCCAATCAGTCTCGGCAATATAACGCTCCACTTGGCGGCGAAGAGGAATCATATCATTAACAGCAGTGTCGTATAGTGTATCAGAAACTACATTTGCATAGTCATGAACCAGTACATGCCGCATACCTTGCACAGTTTTCCAAGGAATTTCGGGATGTAACTTTTTAAATGATTTGGTTAACATGTACGCAGCTTCACCGACCACTTCAATATTCTTCATCACCGAATAGTAAGTACGCTTGTCTGCAATAAGTGCATCAAGCGAATACCCTTCAATAAGCATTGTCACATTAGTGGAATACTCAACAATGTCTTCCAGCCGACCTTTATCCCTCGCTCTTTCTCTCATAAATCAATATTTTGTCACGGTTGGCACTTTCAGCAGCATACGGACGAAGAGAACCCTCTTCCACCAAGTCGACTTTGCGATTCAGCAGTTCTTGCAGGTCCATAAGCATTCCGCCATGAGTGAAAAGCGTAAAAGGTTTGCCCGTCCTATCGGGAACAAAAAGGATATCCACATCGCTCCTTGGAGTCTCCTCGCCACGGGCAAAGGAACCGAAAAGCCATGCTTTAAGGACTGGCTGCGTCTTGAAATACTCGGCTATCGTCTCTTGCATCATTTGTCTTTCCGGACGATTGGTACTCATCATCGGCTTCTTCTGTGGCGACTCGGCAGAGTCCAAACGACTATTGCTCTGCTCTTGCTGCTCCATAATTTGGGTACTCATAAGCGTGTCATTTTAGAAATCCGCTGCAAATATACAAAATATTCCGCAAAACATGATGCTGTTTTTGCGGAAATTGTAATTATTCGAAGAGAAATAGCCTAAGGATCAGGGGGACTCTTACTCAAGAAAGGGAGGGATGAGACAGGAAAAGCAGCATGCGTCATCACGACGGATGCTGCTGGTTGAATCAAAATCAGAGTTTGATGAAACTCCAATTGTCTGCAAAATTATTCCATCCATTTGGCTTTTGCAAGAAAAATGCTGATAAGATGAGGCAAGACATGTTACAGCATTTTTTGAGTTAAAACTCTGATAATGAGTAATGTAGTCTAAATGCCACAAACGAAAAAGTGCTCAATTGTAACACCTAACGAAGGGCGATACTCTTAAATTCCGTGAAATATTCTTTAAAATATCAATTGGGCGATATCAAGTCGAATATAATGATTAACTTTGCCAATCAAACAAAGAAACATGAAGAAGATTCTCTGCATATTGATTGTAGTCACCTTGATGGTTGGTTGTGGTGAGGCGCGTCATCCAATGCTAAAAGAGGCGACAGACATCATACACCAGCATCCAGATTCCGCACGCGTCCTAATAAATAAGGTGGACACGACTTCGCTTTCTGAAGCGGATCTGGCTGAATACCATCTGCTGAAGGTGATGACAGACTATATCGTGCTGCATCAGGCAGATGGCGATTCGCTCGTTACGACCTGCGTGGATTACTACGATAAGCACGGCGACGCCTGGCATCGTAGTCGTGCCTATTATTACCGGGCTGGTATCAGAAGGCATTTCCTCGGCAGGACGTTTGATGCCATTAAAGATTATAAGGTGGCTGAGACAATTGCTGAGGATGCGGATGATGAACTGCTGAAGAACATGGTGTACGAGAATCTGGCCTTTGCCAATTATTATTGTTTTACCCATCCGCTTATTCTGGAATACTCGCAGAAGTTTCTGTCAAGCAGTCTCAAATTGAACGACAGCGTCATGACGTTACGAGGTCTTCAGATGTGTGCATCGGCTTATGCATATATGGATCAGAGTGACAGCGCTTATGCCTGTATTTTCAGGAGCATGGATTATATCGACTTGGTCGATAGTATCTTGCGGGCTGACATCTATTACAATATCGCGGCAATGTATGAGGAAAAGGGTGATACAGAAAATGCCAGAAAGTATTTGGAGAAATGGAAGAACAATAAGTCTGCCAGCAGTTTTAAGGGGAATTTGACTATGGCTCGTCTCTTGAAAACACAGGGACATTACCAAGAGGCTATCGAGGCGGCGAGGAAATGCTTGACAGAAAAAGATCCGTTGGTGCGCAGTAATTCGATGGAGATGTTATCCAAACTCTATGAAAAGATTGGCGACAAGAGCGCTGCTTTGGACATGAAACGACAAAAGGATGCATTTACCGACTCTGTCATGAAAGCCAATCATAGTCTGGAGATTGCCGACTGGCAGCAGAAATATGACGAAGAGCGTTCAGAGAAAAGGGTACATCATCGGATGATGGAGATGATGTGTGTGATCGTCATTGCTGTGGTCTTATTGGTTATCGGCATCTGGTGGCATCGCAGGAGAATACACAAAATGGGATTCCAACTCAACGAGAATGCCAGACAAATCACAGAA
>DGTJ01000031.1 GCA_002393725.1 Prevotella sp. UBA4339
CGCCAGTTCCTCCGTCAGAATTTCGGCTATGAGGCAGAACGTCAAGGCGAGGAAATTCTTTTGAAATTATTTGAAGAACAGAAACGTCAGGGAACTGCCACGTTCAGAGAGACCATCCGCAAGGCATGCGTGGAAATCAACCTGAACATGAACTACAGCATGCGCTTGCAACTGCTGGATTTTCTCGTGATGATAGCCCAAGCCGACGGGCGCGTCACCAACGACGAACTGGCATCCTTACGAGAAGTAGGCAGCTATATGCGTATCTCTGCCAACGACATTGAGTCACTCCTTGCTATGGGAGGATTCGGCAACTACCAGAACAACTCAAGAGGTGGTGGCAGCTACCAGAACCAAGGAGGCGGCTACGGCGGCTATCAGTCGGAAGACGAACTCGCGAAAGCCTATAAAATATTGGGTGTCTCCCCTACTGCCACAGACGACGAGGTAAAGAAAGCCTATCGCCAAATGGCTTTGAAACACCATCCCGACAAAGTCTCCACCCTTGGCGAAGACGTGAAGAAAGCCGCAGAGAAGAAGTTCCAGGAAATCAACAACGCCAAAGACATCATCTACAAAGCGCGAGGGCTCTGACCAGATGGCTTTATGTCATCGGAGAGCGTTCTCTTTATGTCATCGTACCTAAAACAATACCACAGTTTGGTACTCTGCGTACCAGACTGTGGTATTGTCCGTACCAACACTTGGTCTCTCGCGGACCAACGTGCGGTCGTCAGAATACCATGATGTAGTCGCCCTCCGACCAAACAATGGACAAATCCGCCAAAATCTGCCACATCTGCCACCCATCTGCCACCAGTAACAAACTGATAATCAACGAGTGTTGCAGATTGGCAGATTTTTTCAATAATTTAAAACTCTGGGGGGTAGATTATCTTCTTATCAATAATTATCCGTCATCCATTGGATGATATTAAGAAAAAAAGTAATGGCCGATGTCTCGTGGTTGGTAACGCCCATTTCCTTGATATATTCTGAACTGTACTCATCGACGAACTCCTCTGTTTTGATACCTTTACTCTTGAGAAAATTGCTCATGGCATAAAAGTTCTCCACTGGCACTACATCGTCTTCAGTATCATGGAAGAGCATTACGTCGAAGTCGCTGCGTGGTGTCCAGCCGTCGGTGAGCGCATCTGCGCTGAAAGCTTCCTTGAATCGGCGCGACAGAGAACTATTCGTATTGAGGACAGCCTCAGTGCAGAAATCACTCGTCTTCTTGGTCTTGATCAGCTCCTCGTCGAGGGCCATACGCTTGTACTGCTTACTAAGGAACCACTCATCGAAGTTCTTGGCCACGGGATCCTTCAGATAGTCGTGGATGTCGTAACCAAGACGGAAGAAGTGGTTGTAGGCATAGAGCACATTGCAGACGGTGCTGGGCATTTCGGTGGAACCCTTGCCTATGGCATCATACATCGAGTTGATGTCATAGGGACCATCGCCGGCAAAAGCTCGCTTCACTTTGATTTCAGGATGACGCTCCGAAATCTCGCGCAACACGCTCATCGTGGTCTGTCCACCCTCAGAATAGCCGGCAATGACGAAGTCGTCGCCTTTCTTTACCTTCAAGTCTTCTATCAACCGCTTGGCAGCGAGGTAGGCATCGAGCGAGGCACGCCCGTTAGCCCGTGAGATACAGTAGGCCTGCGGCTCTTTCTCTGTAATGCCGAAACCGTAGTAGTCGGGTGCTACAACGATAAAGTTAGTGAAGGCGGCGCCTGTTGGGAACTCGACGGCTCCACGCGACGGTGCCTGCGTGGTGGCATAGATGGTGAAGTGGTTGTAGAGCAGAATGCCGTTGAAGGGTATATCATCCTTAATCAGCGACTTATCTACCGTGATCGTACCGCTGAGTGTGCATGGATTGCCGAAGGGGTCAACAGAAGGGTAGTTGAACACGTAGTTCATATAGTCGGGGAATATCTCCACAGGGATGCTGTCTGTGATGCAGGCCTGAGGGAGGGTCGACTTCGCCATCCAATCCTTAATCAAGTCGTCTTCGCCGCCATCGCCCTTGGTCAGCATGCCGTCATGTGACGAATTGCTGAAGGCGATGCCGTTCTGCTCGCAGTTCATGTCTATCTGACTAATTTCAACAAAGTCGTTGTGTCCACTATCGTCCTGCCCCCTGCCGCCAGTCGTACGGGCAGCACTGAAACTCTCGCCTGTCGTCGGGTCTGTCAGGATAACATGACCGTTGGCTGTCACCCGCCATGTGAACGGTGCATACTTCGGACCGCCGTAAATCTTGAGCGGCTCGTTAAACTGGTCATCAAACACAGCCAGCGCCACGTAGCCCGTGTGGTCGGCCTTGGCCTCCATAGCAATCAAGGCACGGTTGAAGGGCTTGCCCTCCTCAGTTACGTCCTCATACGCAAACTCCTCGTGCCACAGGCCGACGATGCTATTTTCCAACTCCTGTACTTTGGGGTTGATGGGGTCGTCACCGATCAGATTATCACTGTTCGAGCAACCCGTCATGCTCAGCACGAGCACCACGGCTGCAAACATCGCTAAAAATAAATGTTTCTGTTTCATCATTGCTTTTTCATTTCCCCCGACTTCTGCAACCTCTGCAGAAGCGTCGTATTGGTGACTGCTTCGTGCACAAAGGTACACACTTTTTACAAAAACGAGCCCATCGAATCGATAAAATGTTTTGCGAGGCATGAAATGAATATTGAAGAACCCTGTCTGCACCACATCAAACCAGACACCATTCATGATACCACAATAAGGGGCTCTCCATGATGAAGCGCCCAATTATAAAAAAGAATCGAAAAACAGAATGTCGATAAAGGCGCTGCAACAAGCGAACGACGACAGGCTATAGCTAAAATACCCATTTTTAAGTATTGTGCAAGCAGCCTAAAGGCGATAACTTTGCAACCTGCAAAGTGATGGCTGTGTCCTGTCCTATTACGGCAGGGAAGGCAGTACACCTTATTTAATTATTTACACATTCACAACCATGTCATTCAAGAAGTATTTCATGATTCTCACGGCTGCCGTCTTGCTGTCGAGCACGATGAACGCAGCAGAACAGACAGACTCTATCACACTGAGCATCCAAGCGATGCACTGTGGCAAGTGTGTTCACAAAGTCAGTAACATCCTGCGTGCCAACACCGGCATAGAGACCTATACGTTCGACGAAGAACGCCGCACGGTATCAGTTGCCTTTAATCCGCAGCAGACCTGCAAAGACTCTATCATGGCCCAGCTGGCTGCCACCAAGCGCTACATCCCCAAGGTGTATAGTGCCGACGAGGTGATGCCGCGCACCATCCGCCAGCGTGTTGCCGACATGCATTGCGACAAGTGTGCGCACCGTATTGTCGCCCACTTCACCGCCATGAACGGCATCGACTCCGTAGCTACCGACACCGAACAACACAACGTGCTGATACGCTACGATGCCAACAAAACGCGCAAGGACTC